>NZ_JBLJAK010000023.1:0-79718 GCF_047530105.1 Serratia sp. T13T92
GTAATAACAAGAAATACAGATATAAACCGATATGTGATTTTGCGTCACATGCCGGTTTACAAGGGATTAAAGGGGTATTGGAGGTAATGAGAGATAACTACAGATAAACTATTCAGATACCGTCGCCATACTCAAACCCGTGATTGGCACCGTTGAAGTACTGGTTCATATCCATCGATGGCGTATCGCTTTCCGGGCGGCCAACAATACGTGCGGGCACGCCTGCGGCGGTGGTATGTGGCGGCACGGGTTGCAGCACTACGGAACCAGCACCGATCTTGGCCCCTTTCCCCACTTCAATATTGCCGAGGATTTTAGCCCCCGCGCCAATCATCACGCCTTCGCGAATTTTAGGGTGGCGATCGCCGCTGGTTTTACCTGTCCCGCCCAGGGTTACCGACTGCAGGATAGAGACGTTATTCTCCACTACGGCGGTTTCACCGATCACAATGCCGGTGGCGTGGTCGAGCATGATGCCGCAGCCGATGGTGGCTGCCGGGTGAATATCCACCCCAAAGGCGACCGAGATTTGATTTTGCAGGTAGATCGCCAATGCCTGGCGGCCCTGCATCCACAACCAATGGCCGATGCGGTACGCCTGCAAGGCATGGAAACCTTTCAGGTACAGCAGCGGCGTTGAATATTTATCTACTGCGGGGTCGCGCAGCCGCACCGCCAGAATATCGCGGGCCGCTGAGACGATCATTTGAGCGTCGGAACGATAGGCATCTTCCACCACCTCACGCACGGCAATCGCCGGCATGATCGGATTGGCCAGTTTGTTCGCCAGAATATAGCTGAGCGCACTGCCCAGATTTTCATGCTTGAGCAAGGTCGCGTGGAAAAAGCTAGCCAGCATCGGTTCACAATCTGCCAGTGCTCTCGCCTCTGATTTAATGCTGCTCCAGACCTGTTCTAACTCTTCTGACGACATCGCTTCCTCTCTGCCAAAACAGACTACCCCGCCTGATCCCGGCAGGGTAACCTAATCAAATTGTCGCGGCGCGATACATTGCTGCACCGCAGCCAAGGTCAAGCACTGTGCTTTTCGTCTTTCTTGGTGCGCCCAAGCAGAGTCAACGCTGCCTCGCGGGCATTTTTATCACAGTACAGCACCTGATAGATCTGTTCGGTGATCGGCATTTCCACGCCAAAGCGCTGCGCCAGCGCCAATACCTCTTTGGTATTGCGATAGCCTTCAACCACCTGGCCGATGCTATCCTGCGCTTCCTGCACGCCCTTGCCTTGCCCCAGCATAATACCGAAACGACGGTTGCGCGATTGATTATCCGTACAGGTTAACACCAGATCGCCCAGCCCAGCCATGCCCATAAAGGTGGAAGGATCGGCACCCAATGCCGAGCCGAGACGGCTCATTTCCGCCAGGCCACGAGTGATCAATGCGGTACGCGCGTTGGCACCAAAACCAATACCGTCAGACATACCGGCACCGATAGCAATCACGTTTTTCACCGCCCCACCCAGCTGTACCCCGATGAAATCCGGGTTGCTGTAGACGCGGAAGCTTTTGCCACAGTGCAGCAGTTGCTGTAAATCTTCGGCAAACTGCTCGTCGGTGGCGGCGAGGGCGATCGCCGTTGGCAATCCGGCCGCCAGCTCTTTGGCAAACGTTGGCCCAGAAACGACCGCCAGTGGGATGGTATCCCCCAGAGCTTCACGAGCCACGTCTTGCAACAGCCGCCCCGTTTCCGCTTCCAGACCTTTGGTCGCCCATACGATACGGGCATCCGGGCGCAGATGAGGTTTCAGCTGACGCAATACGTCACCAAACACGTGGCTAGGCACCACCACCAACACATCACGGCTGGCCGCTAATGCACGAGCAAGATCGGTTTCGAGCAACAGGGTATCGGGGAAAGGGACGCCGGGAAGGAATGCCTGATTGCAGCGATCGCGCTGCATAATCTGGATCTGCTCGGGGTTATGCCCCCACAGCACTACCGGGTGGCCGTTACGCGCCAGCGTAATGGCTAAAGCGGTGCCGTACGAGCCGGCACCGATTACAGTCATTGAAGCATTGACGGTATTCATCAGGCATCCTGATGAGGTTCAGCGCTTTCGCCTTCCGCCTGCTGCTGCAAATAGCTCATGAACAGTGCGTCAAAGTTTACCGGTGCCAGGTTCAACTGCGGGAAGGTACCGCGAGAAACCAGGCTGGTGATGCACTCACGCGCATACGGGAACAGAATGTTCGGGCAGTATGCACCCAGGCAATGTGCCAGTTGCGTGCCTTCGATACCGGAGATGGAGAAGATACCTGCCTGCTGGACTTCACACAGGAATGCGGTTTCTTCACCCAGAGAGGCGGTAACGGTAACGCGCAGTACCACTTCGTAGACGTCGTCTGCCAGGTGGCTGGAAGCCGTATCCAGATCGAGCTTAACTTCTGGCTGCCATTCTTGCTGGAATACCTGCGGAGCGTTTGGCGCTTCGAATGAGATATCCTTGGTGTAAATGCGTTGGATCTGGAAAGCCATCTCTGTGCTGTTTTGTTCTGACATGTGTGTAATACCCTTGGTTAAATATCCTTATAGACACTCAGTGGTTGCAATACCCACATCTTGGCAGTGGGACCGCCGCTGGTTTACAGCAGCGGATCCAGCCCACCGCGAGCATCAAGTGCATGTAAATCATCACAGCCGCCAATATGTTGGCCATCGATGAAAATCTGAGGCACGGTGGTTCGCCCACTGCGCGCAATCATTGCTTCGCGCTTGACGTTATCACCATCGATGGCAATCTCGCTAAACGCAGCTCCCTTGCTGTTCAGCAGCGCCTTGGCGCGATGACAGAACGGGCAGGTTGCCTTGGTGTAGATCTCAATGTTAGCCATGGAAACCCCTTCAATCACACTAAAATTTACTTGCCACGCGCCAACGGCAGGTTTTCCCCACTCCAGCCGGCAATGCCGTCTTTCAGGGTATAGACCTGTTCAAACCCGGCTTTGCTCAGGTTTTCTGCGGGTTCGCGTGAGGCGGTGCCATTGGCACAGACCACGATGACCGGCTGGGCCTTGTGTTTGTCCAGTTCGCCGAAGCTGCCGGTTTTGATCTCGCTCGCCGTCAGGTTGATCGCGTTGGCGATATGGCCTCTGCGGAAATCATCACGGGTACGGGTATCTACCACTACCGCGTCTTCTTTATTAATCAAGCGAGTAGCTTCACCGCGGGCGATCTCTTTAACCTTGGAGAAACGGCTCTTGAAGGTCATGACGATCACGGCAGCCAGCAGACCGACCCAGGCCAGACTAAGTATGGGGTGCCGGCTAACAAATTGCATAATTTCTTGCAGCATGGGGTGTAACAACTCCCGTCAGTTAAGGGAAAAATAAGTCAAGGTTTCAGAGTATACCTGCCGAATGCGTCAAATACAGCCAATAAGCAAACGGGAATGCAGAAACTGCGGAGTACACTGGAAAATTACCGTCATGACGTTGAGAAAGTCGAGGCTGTTCACCGCATCTTTGATCTCTTTGGGCTCTTTTTAGTCGGCCACATTGTAGTATCATCAGGTTCCAGAGGGTGAATAGCCATCATTCCAGTGCCAATGGGCTGATGGCTATTCACAACTTAAAACGATCATAAAGAGGTTACTGCAATGTCGAGCAAGAAAAAGCCCATGGTACTGGTGATCCTGGACGGTTACGGCCACCGGGAAGAGCAACAGGACAACGCGATCCTGAACGCCAAAACGCCGGTCATGGACCGTCTGTGGCAACAACAGCCACATACCCTGATTGCCGCTTCCGGTCTGGATGTCGGCCTGCCTGATGGCCAGATGGGTAACTCGGAAGTCGGTCACGTGAACCTCGGCGCCGGCCGCATCGTGTATCAGGACCTGACCCGTCTGGATAAAGAGATCAAAGACGGTGACTTCTTCACCAACGCAACGCTGACCAGCGCCGTCGACAAGGCCGTGAAGGCAGGCAAAGCGGTACACATCATGGGCCTGATGTCCCCTGGTGGCGTCCACAGCCATGAAGAACATATCCTGGCGATGATCAAACTGGCCGCACAGCGCGGAGCCAAAGCGGTTTACCTGCATGCCTTCCTGGATGGACGCGACACTCCACCGCGCAGTGCTGAAAATTCACTGAAACGTTTCAGTGATGAATTTGCCACGCTGGGTGCCGGGCGTATCGCCACGGTGATCGGCCGTTACTACGCGATGGATCGTGATAATCGTTGGGACCGCGTACAGCTGGCCTACGATCTGATGACTCAGGCCAAAGGCGAATTCACCGCCGACAACGCCGTGGCCGCGCTGCAGGCTGCCTATGCCCGCGGCGAAAACGACGAGTTCGTTAAACCGACCGTGATCCAGGCAGCGGGCGAAGCCAGCGCCGAAATGAACGACGGTGACGCGTTAATCTTCATGAACTTCCGTGCCGACCGTGCGCGCCAGATCACCCGCGCCTTCGTCAATGCCGATTTCGACGGCTTCCCACGTAGTAAAGTGGTCAAGTTTGGTGATTTTGTCATGCTGACCGAATACGCCGCCGACATCAAAACCGCCTGTGCCTATCCACCAGCCTCGCTGGCCAACACCTTCGGTGAGTGGCTGATGAAGCACGACAAAACCCAGCTGCGCATCTCGGAAACCGAAAAATACGCCCACGTCACCTTCTTCTATAACGGCGGCGTCGAAGAACCGTTCAAAGGTGAAGACCGTATTCTGATCAACTCGCCAAAAGTGGCCACCTACGATTTACAGCCAGAGATGAGCTCCGCCGAGCTGACCGAAAAGCTGTTGGCAGCCATCCACAGCGGTAAATATGACGCCATCATCTGTAACTACCCGAACGGCGACATGGTTGGCCACACCGGTGTCTATGATGCAGCCGTCAAAGCGGTAGAAACCCTGGATAACTGTATTGCGCAAGTCGTTGAAGCGGTGAAAGCCGTTGACGGCCAACTCTTGGTTACAGCCGATCACGGTAACGCCGAGCAAATGCGCGATCCGGCTACCGGCCAGGCGCACACTGCCCATACCAGCCTGCCAGTACCGTTGATCTACATCGGTAAAGCCGCCAAAGCGGTGGAAGGTGGCAAACTGTCCGACATCGCTCCAACCATGCTGTCACTGATGGGAATGGAAATCCCGCAAGAGATGACTGGTAAGCCGCTGTTCATCGTGGAATAATCCTTCCCCATGAGGGAGAAGGCGAATTTTGCACTATCAAGGGTAACCCGAAGCGCAAACTCAGGCAGCCAGCCGCTGCCTGAACGCTCTGCGCCACGGAAGTTAACCACTATCTGCGCCAGCGTGTTTTTCGCTGGCGCATTGCTGTTGCCATTCACCGGCAACGCCGCGGAAGATAACAAATCCCAGCTCAAAGACATTCAGCAGAGCATCGCCGAAAAAGAAAAAGCGGTTAAACTGCAGCAACAACAGCGCAGTTCGCTGCAAAATCAGCTCAAACTCCAGGAAAAGACCATCGCGCAAGCCAGCCGTTCGCTGCGTGATACCCAAGGTACGCTCGACATACTGGGCAAAGACATTTCCGGGCTGAACACCTCCATCGCCAAGCTACAAAAACAGCAGTCCACTCAGCAGGAAATCCTCGCCAAACAGCTCGATGCCGCCTTCCGCCAAGGGCAACACAGCGCCTTGCAGTTGGTGCTCAGCGGTGAAGAAACCCAGCGCAGTGAACGCATGCTGGCTTATTTCGGCTATCTGAACGAAGCCCGCCAGCAGTCGATTGAACAGCTCAAGCAGACCCGTAAGCAATTGGCAGAGCAAAAGAGCTCGCTGGTGGCCAAACAGGGTCAGCAGAAATCCTTGCTTGGCGAGCAACAAACCCAGCAGCAAAAGCTGGAACAGGCGCGCATCGCCCGTAAAAAAACCCTGACCGCGTTAGAAGCCTCGTTGGAAAAAGATCAGCAGCGGCTGGTGGAACTGCGCCAGAACGAAACCCGTCTACGCGATCAGATCGCCCGTGCCGAACGTGAAGCCCGCGCCCGAGCCGAACGCGAAGCGCGTGAAGCGGCCAAGGTGCGTGAGCAGGTCAAAGTCAAAGAGCAGCAGGCGAAGAAAACCGGCACCAGCTATAAGCCGAGCGAAGGTGAGCGTTCACTGATGGCGCGAACCGGCGGTTTAGGCAAGCCTGGGGGGCAAGCCGTATGGCCGGTGCGTGGCCGCATCGAACATCGCTTTGGCGAGCAACTGCAAGGTGAGTTACGCTGGAAAGGCATGGTGATCTCCGCAGCCGAAGGCAGCGAGGTGAAAGCCATTGCCGATGGCCGCGTGCTGCTGGCCGACTGGCTGCAAGGCTATGGCCTGGTGGTCGTAGTCGAACACGGTAAGGGCGATATGAGCCTGTATGGCTACAACCAGAGCGCTTTGGTTAGCGTCGGGGCGCAGGTGCGTGCCGGTCAGCCTATCGCCCTGGTCGGTACCAGTGGTGGTCAGGGAACGCCATCGCTCTATTTCGAAATCCGTCGCCAGGGTCAGGCCGTTAACCCACAGCCGTGGTTGGGAAGATAGATTTGTACTATAGCAAAACGCGTACTGCCCTGTTGCTGAGTGCGCTGCTGTTCGTTAGCGCAGCACAGGCAGGCAAGCTCTCTATCGTGATCGATGACGTGGGCTATCGCCCACATGAAGAAAATGCCGTACTGCAAATGCCGACGGCGATCTCCGTTGCCGTGCTGCCCAATGCGCCTCACGCCCATCTGATGGCCACCAAAGCCCATAGCCAAGGCCGTGAAGTGCTGATCCACATGCCCATGGCTCCGCTCAGCAAACAGCCGCTGGAGCGCGATACCTTACAACCCTCCATGAGCAGTGAAGAAGTGCAGCGTATCATCCGTAACGCGGTGAATAACGTGCCTTTTGCGGTGGGCATGAACAACCATATGGGCAGCGCCATGACCTCCAGCCTGCCGGGCATGCAAAAGGTCATGCAGGCGCTGGAAAACTACCATCTCTATTTTCTCGACAGCATGACCATCGGCAACAGCCAGGCCACACATGCGGCGGCGGGCACCGGCGTGAAGGTGATCAAACGCAGGGTGTTCCTTGACGATACGGCCAACCCTGACGATATCCGCCGCCAGTTTAATCGTGCCGTCGAACTGGCGCGCCGCAACGGATCGGCCATCGCCATCGGCCATCCGCGCCCGGCAACGGTAAAAGTGCTGCAACAGATGCTGGCTACGCTGCCTTCAGACATCGTGCTGGTGAAACCCAGCTCGCTGCTCAATGAACCGCAGCAGAGTGGAAGCGGCTATGTGCCGCCATCCAAGCCACACAAACCGCAGCCGAAAAATCCGTTCACCGGGGGCATCAAGCAGTGCAAAGTTAAATTACCGCAGGAAGGCGTGAATGCCAGCCATGCACTGGGCATCATTGCAGAAAGCGTGGCGCAATCGCCGGTCGTGATGGTGATCAAACGCCATTGGCAGCACTGGATGGGTTCAGAGTCGACCAAACCATAAGATAAAAGGCGGGGCTTACGCTCCGCCTTTCATTAATGACCAAGTAGCCAAGGGGCGCCGCATGCAGCGCCCGCTTAGCCAATCACATCAATCCCAGCTCAGTACCACTTTCCCAGACTGCCCGGAACGCATGGCGTCAAAGCCCTGCTGGAACTCGTCAATCGAGAAACGGTGGGTGATGATCGGCGTCAGATCCAGACCGGATTGGATCAGTGCCGCCATCTTGTACCAGGTTTCGAACATTTCGCGGCCGTAGATCCCTTTGATAAACAGCCCCTTGAAGATCACCTGGGTCCAGTCAATCGACATATCCGAAGGTGGGATCCCCAGCATCGCAATACGGCCGCCGTGGTTCATGGCATTGAGCAACGAACGGAACGCCGGTGGCGCACCGGACATCTCCAGGCCCACGTCAAACCCTTCGGTCATGCCCAATTCGGCCATCACGTCCGTCAGGTTTTCTTTGCTGACGTTTACCGCACGGGTTACACCCATCTTGCGCGCCAGTTCCAGGCGATATTCGTTCACGTCGGTGATCACCACGTGGCGTGCACCAACGTGTTTACATACCGCAGCGGCCATAATGCCGATTGGGCCTGCGCCAGACACCAGCACGTCCTCCCCAACCAGGTCGAAGGAGAGCGCGGTATGCACGGCGTTACCAAACGGGTCGAAGATCGAGGCCAGCTCGTCCGAGATATTGTCCGGGATTTTGAAGGCGTTGAACGCCGGGATCACCAGATATTCGGCAAATGAACCTGGGCGGTTTACGCCCACGCCGGTGGTGTTGCGGCACAGGTGCGTACGGCCACCACGGCAGTTACGGCAGTGGCCACAGGTGATGTGCCCTTCGCCAGAAACGCGATCGCCGATGCTGAAGCCTTTGACCTCCTGGCCGATGGCGACCACTTCACCCACATATTCGTGGCCCACGACCATCGGTACCGGAATGGTTTTCTGCGACCATTCGTCCCAGTTATAGATATGCACATCAGTACCGCAGATAGCGGTTTTGCGGATCTTAATCATGACATCGTTGTGGCCCAGCTCAGGCTGAGGCACATCGGTCATCCAAATACCTTCTTCCGCTTTCAGTTTTGCTAACGCTTTCATCGAATTACCTTATGCAATAACGCCAAGCGTCTTACCGATGCGGATAAACGCCTCAACGGCACGTTCAATCTGCTCCGGTGAGTGATCGGCTGACATCTGGGTGCGGATACGTGCCTGACCTTTTGGCACCACCGGGTAGAAGAAACCAGTAACGTAGATGCCTTCCTTAAGCAGTGCGTTGGCGAAATCCTGCGCCAGTTTTGCTTCACCCAACATCACCGGGATGATGGCGTGATCGGCCCCGGCAAGCGTAAAGCCCGCTGCGGTCATTTTTTCGCGGAACAGGCTGGCATTGGCCCACAGACGATCGCGCAGGGCGTCCCCGTCTTCGAGCAGTTCCAACACCTTGATCGAGGCTGCAACAATGGCCGGCGCCAGCGAGTTGGAGAACAGATAAGGACGTGAACGCTGACGCAACCACTCAACAACCTCTTTCTTGCCAGCGGTATAGCCGCCGGAAGCTCCGCCCAGCGCCTTACCCAAGGTGCCGGTGATAATATCGACGCGGTCCATCACTTCGCAGTATTCGTGCGTCCCACGCCCGTTGGCGCCGACAAACCCCACCGCGTGGGAGTCATCGACCATCACCAGCGCATCGTATTGGTCCGCCAGATCGCACACGCCCTTCAGGTTGGCGATCACACCGTCCATAGAGAACACCCCGTCGGTGGCGATCATGATGTGGCGCGCACCGTCTGCCTTGGCCTGCTTCAGCTGCTCGGCCAGTTCACTCATGTCGTTATTGGCATAGCGATAGCGCTTGGCCTTGCACAGGCGCACGCCGTCGATGATCGAAGCATGGTTCAGCGCGTCGGAAATAATGGCGTCTTCCGGGCCCAGCAGGGTTTCAAACAGGCCACCGTTGGCGTCAAAACAAGAGGAGTAGAGGATCGCATCTTCCATTCCCAGGAAATCGGCCAACTTTTGTTCCAACTGCTTATGGCTATCCTGTGTACCACAGATAAAACGCACTGACGCCATGCCGAAGCCATGGCTGTCCATCCCAGCCTTTGCCGCCGCGATCAGCGCCGGGTGGTTAGCCAGCCCGAGATAGTTATTGGCGCAGAAGTTGATCACCTGGCGACCATCGGCCACCGAGATATCGGCCTGTTGGGCCGACGTGATAATGCGCTCTTGTTTAAACAGCCCTTCGGCGCGAGTGGTAGCAAGCTGCTGTTCCAGCTGCTGGTAAAAAGACGCAGACATTCGGTCATCTCCAGGATAGGGGCATTTTCGGCATATTTTACTGCTTTGTTACTAAACTGACGACATTCCGCCACAGAGAATCTGAAAATTGCAGCAGATATCACGGCAAACCGGCACATCGTGTAACGGCACGGGATATTAAGAGCCGTACCGATGTTCCCAATGGCATGAAATGCTATTATAGGCAGCATATAGGGTGGAGCATTGTGCACCACCGGGAAGAACACAGGGGTAAACCCAATGATTATCGTCACTGGCGGCGCTGGCATGATTGGCAGCAACATCATCAAGGCACTGAATGAAAACGGATATCGCGATATCCTGGTGGTGGATAACCTGAAAGATGGCACCAAATTCGTTAACCTGGTCGACCTTGATATCGCTGACTATGTCGATAAAGAAGACTTTATCGCCAGCATCATGGCCGGTGACGATTTGGGCGAAATTGACGCCATTTTCCATGAAGGTGCCTGCTCCTCCACCACCGAGTGGGATGGCAAATACATGATGGATAACAACTATCAGTATTCCAAAGACATCCTGCATTACTGCCTGGATCGTCAGATCCCGTTCCTGTATGCCTCTTCTGCTGCCACCTACGGCGGCCGCACCGATAACTTTATCGAAGAGCGTCAGTTTGAGCAGCCGCTGAACGTTTACGGCTACTCCAAATTCCTGTTCGACCAATACGTGCGCGAGATCCTGCCAGAAGCGGATTCGCAGGTGTGTGGCTTCCGTTACTTCAACGTTTACGGCCCGCGTGAAGGCCATAAAGGCAGCATGGCCAGCGTAGCGTTCCACCTGAACAACCAGATCAACCGCGGCGAAAATCCAAAACTGTTCGCCGGCAGCGAAAACTTCAAGCGTGACTTCATCTACGTCGGCGACGTGGCGGCAGTCAACCTGTGGTTCTGGAAGAACGGTGTATCCGGCATCTTCAACTGCGGTACCGGCCGTGCGGAAACCTTCCAGGCGGTGGCCGATGCAGTGGTGGAATATCATCAGTCCGGTGCCGTGGAATACATTGAGTTCCCGGAAAAGCTGAAAGGCCGCTACCAGGCTTACACTCAGGCCGATCAAACCAAGTTGCGCGCTGCCGGTTATGACGCACCGTTCAAAACCGTGGCCGAAGGCGTGAAAGAATACATGGCCTGGTTGAATCGTCCCGCTTAAGCGCTGAAGGAAGTTACTCACGGTATGAAAATACTGGTCATTGGCCCTTCGTGGGTTGGCGATATGATGATGTCGCAAAGTCTCTACCGCACCCTGAAGGCCGAGTACCCGTCGGCAGAAATCGATGTGATGGCACCTGCCTGGTGCCGTCCTCTGCTGGCGCGGATGCCCGAAGTCAACCAGGCGTTGGCAATGCCGCTGGGCCACGGTGCCCTGGCATTGGGCGAACGCCGCCGTCTTGGCCATGCGCTACGCGCTAATGGCTATGACCGTGCCTATGTGCTGCCCAACTCATTCAAGTCTGCCCTGGTGCCCTTCTTTGCCAACGTGCCGCAGCGTACCGGCTGGCGCGGCGAGATGCGCTACGGCCTGCTCAACGATCTCCGCGTACTGGATAAAGCGGCATTTCCACTGATGGTGCAGCGCTATGTCGCGCTGGCCTATGACAAGCAGCGGATACAGCGCGCCGAAGATCTGCCGCAGCCGATACTCTGGCCGCAGTTGCAGGTCAGTGACGAAGAGATTGCCGAAACCACTTCGGCGTTTAATCTCACCGATCACCGGCCCATTATCGGTTTTTGCCCAGGCGCCGAATTCGGCCCGGCCAAGCGCTGGCCGCATTACCACTACGCCACGCTGGCGCAGATGCTGATCGATGCAGGCTATCAAATCACCCTGTTTGGTTCGGCCAAAGACCACGAGGCCGGTGAGCAGATCCGTGCCGCCTTGGCGGAAAAATCTCGCGATTTCTGCTTCAACCTGGCCGGGGAAACCCAGCTCGAACAGGCAGTGATCCTGTTGGCCTCCTGCCGGGCCGTGGTCAGTAACGATTCCGGCCTGATGCACGTTGCAGCAGCGTTGAATAAACCTCTGATAGCCTTGTACGGCCCAAGCAGCCCGGACTTCACCCCACCGCTGTCCCATCAGGCCAAAGTGATCCGCCTGATCAGTGGTTATCACAAGGTACGCAAAGGCGATGCCGACCAGGGTTATCACCAGAGCCTGATCGACATCCAGCCACAGCAGGTGTTAGACGCGCTGACGCCGTTACTAGCCGCCAGCGAGGAATAATCATGCAGGTGCTGATAGTAAAGACCTCTTCGATGGGGGATGTGCTCCATACGCTGCCGGCCTTGACCGACGCGATGCATGCCATCCCCGGTATCCGCTTCGATTGGGTGGTGGAAGAGGGGTTCAGCCAGATCCCTACCTGGCATCCGGCGGTGGATCGCGTGATCCCGGTAGCCATTCGCCGCTGGCGTAAAAATTGGTTTGGTAGTGAAACGCGCCAACAGCGCTGCGATTTCAAGCGCCAGGTACAGGAGCGCAACTATGACCTCGTGATCGACGCCCAGGGCCTGATCAAGAGTGCAGCGTTGGTGACACGCATCGCGCACGGCAGCAAACACGGTCTGGACTGCAAAAGCGTCCGTGAGCCTTTTGCCAGCTGGTTCTATAATCATCGCCATGAGATCGACAAACAGCAGCATGCGGTGGAACGCATTCGCGAGCTGTTCGCTAAGAGCCTGGGGTATGCAAAGCCACAGAGCACGGGTGATTACGCCATTGCCGCTCGTTTTCTGAGCCAACCACCCGCCGATGCCGGGCAATATCTGGTGTTCCTGCACGCCACTACGCGGGATGAAAAACACTGGCCGGAGGCAAACTGGCGCGAATTGATCGCACTGATCGCTCCGAGCGGCATAAACATCAAGCTACCTTGGGGTGCTGAGCACGAACGCCAACGCGCTTTACGGCTGGCAGAAGGGTTTGAACATGTTGAGGTGTTGCCCAAGCTCAGCCTGCAACAGGTTGCCGAAGTGCTGGCTGGGGCAAAAGCCGTGGTGTCGGTCGATACCGG
This sequence comes from Serratia sp. T13T92, assembly GCF_047530105.1. Lineage (NCBI taxonomy): Bacteria > Pseudomonadati > Pseudomonadota > Gammaproteobacteria > Enterobacterales > Yersiniaceae > Serratia > Serratia sp. T13T92. The sequence continues at coordinate 12,814 of NZ_JBLJAK010000023.1, forward strand.
GCTAAGCCACCTTACCGCCGCGCTGGATCGCCCGAATATCACCCTGTTCGGCCCGACCGATCCGGGGCTGATTGGGGGTTACGGGCAGAATCAGCACTCACTGATTTCGCCGGAAAAAAGCATGGCCACTCTCACCGCCGACGCCGTTTGGACAGAACTGCAAAAGGTTATTGAATGAAAAAGCTGCATATTATCAATTTAGGCAAGATGGGCGGGGTTGAGCGCCTGTTCCTGCAGTATATCAATGATACCCACGACGGCAGTAACCAGGTGATTTGCGTCAGCAGCGAAGTTGGCGAAGAGATCCGCCAACAGATGCCGAACCAGCAGGTCACCTTTGCCAACCGGCTGTTCAATTCGCTCCCTCTGCGTTGCCCACAGTTTCTGCGCAAATACCTGCTGCAAAGAAAAATCGAGCGGGCAAACGCCGACGTCATTATCGTGTGGGATCTGATCCCAGGGCTGGCGGCCAAGCCCAAGCGTGGCAAACTGGTTTATTACGATCATGGCTGCTCATGGCGCTACGCCAAAAACCACAAGACGTTGCGCTTTTTCGCCATGCTGGACGGCGTGATTTCTGCCTCCCATGCCTCAAAACGGGTAATGGAGCTGCGTTTTAATCTACCTTGCCCGAATCCAGTGGTGATCAACCGCATCAAAACGCCTACCGGGATCGGTGAAACGCCAAAATCATTGGTACAGCCGATCAGAATTGGAACCGCCTCACGCCTGGTGAGCCTGAAAGGCATCAGCGTTTCTTTGCTGATGATGCAGGAGCTGCTGCGCCGTGGGCACGACGTTTATCTGGAAATTGCGGGCAAAGGCCCGGATCGGGCAGCGTTTGAAGCCCTGGCAGCCAAACTGCAGCTCGGGGAGCGGGTGGTTTTCAGCGGGTTTCAGGATAACGTGGCAGACTTTTTCAACCGTACACAAATCTATATGAGCACACCGATCACCGAACCCTTCGGCTTATCCTGCATGGAGTCGCTCTATTTTGGCGTACCGGTGATCTTCCCCATGGTAGACGGCCAGCCGGAAGCGGTGAAAGACGGCTACTGCGGCATTGGCTTGACGCCGACGGTGTCCATTGAAGAACACCAGCGGTTAACCGGCATCAAGGTCGATTTCCCGCACGAGGTTTACGATCCCCTCTCCGACAGCCTGGTCAAGCCGAAGCTGTTGTCGCATATCGATTGCGCGGATGCGGTAGAGAAACTGCTGGTGGCGGAAACCTATCACCAGATGAGCCAGAATGCCCGGCACTACCCCGCTCAACATTTCAGCTATGCTCTGTTCAAAACAGAATTCGACGACACGCTGCAATCCTTTATTGCCTAACCGTAATGTGAGCCGGAAACCTTACTCCATGTTTAAAGAAACAGCCCCGCATCCTATTTTTAGCTACCTGATCTATCTGGGATGCGCCATTGCCTTTTGTACCATCCCTTTCGGCTTCGACACGGGGCGTAACCTGTTTTATGTCTCCAGCTATATCTCCTTTATTGCCGTTTGCCTGCACTTAAGGTACTTCCTGAAAAACAAAAGAAACCTGATCCTGCCGCTGCTGTTTTTCTGCGTGGGTATGGGAACGATTTTCTGGATGAACCATTTCAAGCAGCCCGGCGAATACATCAATATTTACCGCTCGTATATGTCGACCGGTAAGCTGCAGATTGCCACAGCGTTTATTTTACTGATCGCGCTGAACGAGCGCCTTTGCATGCAGCGCGCCTTTATTGTCGTGGCGCTGGCTTGCGGCTTGGCCGTCAATGGTTATGCGCTTTATCAGGGCCTGCGGTTAGATATCTCGCGCGTGGAGCTTAACTTCGACCGGGCCACCGTCGTTGCCTACCTGATGACCGCCATCAGCCTGGTCATGATGAAGGCGATACTGATGCTGCGGACCAAGTATCGCATCCCGCTGTACGTGGTTGGCTTCTTGCTCACCTTCTCCACTCTGATCCTCACCGGAACGCGGGCGGCCATACTGGTGTACCCCGTTGCCATCTGCCTGTCCCTGTTGGCAACCAAAGATCTGGTGACCCGCAAACATAAGATCCAGCTGGTCGCCTCGGTGCCTTTATTGCTATTGGCCTGCGGCTTCGCTTTTAAGTCACAGATCGAACAGCGCGTTGCCGATTTCAAAACCAATCTGCAAATGATCGACCAGCCCGAAGTGGATAACTCGATTATTTCGCGCTTGACGATGCAGGTCATCGCCATACGCACTGGCTCGCTTGCACCATTGGGGCAATCTGCCGAACAGCGTGGGGAAGAGATCCGCGCCATCATTGCGCAGGAGCCGCGGTTGTACGGGGTAACGCCTTACATCAACGTGCATCTGCATAACGAGCTGCTGGAAACCTATTCGCTCAAAGGCCTCTGGGGAAGTTTGTTGTTATTGGCGCTCTACATCGGCCTATTCATCTCCTCATTTAAGCCGTATCGCAATGCGCTGTTGCTGGGGGTGACCTTCAGCCTGTTTGTCTACGGGCTTAGCGACGTTATTTTCTTCAGTACCGAAGGCACGGCAGTCTTCTGCCTGGCCATAATCGCCAGCGTGCTGTCGGTGAAAAAGCGTCAGGAACCGTCAGTATGAGTTCGTCACCGCTGCTGCTTAGCTTTATTGTGCCGATTTACAACAATGAAGACTTTGTCATCGCCAGCCTGAGCTCGTTATACGATCAGATCGGCGATGATATTGAAGTGGTGATTATCGATGACGGCTCAAGCGATGCGTCAGCGGCCTTGGTGAACCAGTTCCTGGCTGCCAGACAACATCCGCATAGCAAATTCATTACTCAGGCAAACCGCGGCGTTGCCCACGCTCGTAACGTCGGTTTGCAACACGTCAGCGGACGCTACGTCGCGTTCCTGGACGGCGACGACCTGCTGAGCAGCGACTATCTGGCGATCCTGCGCCCGCTGTTACTCACGGGCAAAGATGACCTGATTGATTTCAACTATCAGAAATTCTCTGGCAGCCCGCCAGCAGTGCCCGCCAATAGCGAGGTACGCTACCGCATCTACGATTTCGAACAGCACGGCCTGGCCAGTCTGAAGCCGCTGTTCGCCCACTCAATGTGGCACGTCTGGAGCCGGATTTACCGGCGTACGCTGCTGGCTGGGGAAACGTTCGAAAACGGCCGCCGCTATGAAGACGTGATCTTCACGCCGTTCCAATATTTCAAAACCCGCCACATCGCTCATCTCGACCACTCGCTCTACTTCTATCGGGATAATGACCGGGGGATCACCCGCAACATCCGGGCGAAAGATAGTGAAGATATGCTGTTTGCCATGCAGAAGATGCTGCGCTTCGTGGACGCTCATCGCGGTGATGAGCCACTGCGGCAGCTGGCTGCCCTGATGCTCGCCAACGCCTTCTCGGAGTTAAAGGCCATGTCGAAGGCGGTCTACGGCTATTATCACTACCCGCCGGAAACCCTGGCGATCCTGCGCCAAACGGCAGCCCTGTGTAGCAACAGCGACGTTCCGCACAAGAAAGTCCGCCAGATGCGTTTCGCGCGCGTGGATACCTGCTTATCTAAACTTCGTTGGTGGCTGAAAAAACGCTAAACACACTGGGCGCAGCATGCAGCGCCCCTACGTTGGAAGTCCGGTGGGTTTGTCAGCTGTCTCAAGACCAATACGTTCATCCTCAAGGTTTCAGCGGAACATGGGCTACAATTTCGTCATACACCCGCTGCGGTTGTATAACCCCCACCGGGCCTTCCGCTTCCAATGGCATGGTGTAGCCCGTGCGTGACTGATGAATGATACGGTGCAGTTGGTGATCCTGGATCGGCCCGGTTGAGCGCGGATCGGCGGTGACAAACAGGCTGATGGTCTTGGTTTTCAGGGCCACTGCCAGATGGAGCGGCCCGGTATCGCCGGTGACCAGCACATCGAGGCTGCTGATCAGCGTCAGCGCCCCTTGCAGCCCGGTCTTGCCGATCTGGTTATCAACGCAGGCCTGGGTATTGGCATTGATCAGCCGCTGGAACTGCTGGGCTTTTCCTTCTTCCATTGGCGCGCCGATCAGCACGAAGCGCATGTTGTCATAGCGAGCAACCAGCATATCCGCCAGTTTGGCAAAGTGCCCCACCGGCCAGCAGCGTGATTCTGTTGAAGCGCCTAGCTGGAAACCAATGGTGCAGAAATCAGGATTTTTAATTCCTGGCGTATAAGGGGCCGGTATTTCCATGGTCGGATCGTCGCTGCGGCAGCCCAGAATAGAAACCAACTCCAGCTTACGGCGGATAAAGTGGCCGTAATAATGGAATACGTAGTTGGTCAGCCAAGGCTCCAGCCCGCAGATCCCCGAACTGTAGTTATCCCGGATGACATATTTAGCCCCGGCCATAATGGCGCTGATAATGTCATAGGGCAGGTGTGAATGCATGATCAGCGCCAAATCAGGCTGATGCTCACGCAACGATTTCAACAGCGGCCCCAGGGTCTTTATTTTGCTATTCCAGTAAACGACGCGATCGTAATAGCGGCCGTTTTCTACCAGTTCCCTATTCTTTTCATGTACCACCAGCGTGATATGCGCCACCGGGTAGCGTTCGCGCATCGCTCTTAACACCGGGGTATTGAACATGAAATCCCCCAGTGCCGTCGTGGAATAAATCACGATATTCTCGAACTGGAGACGGCTGTCGAAAGTCGCTGGCGGCTGGAAACGGCCATGCTTTGCCGTATAGCGCCGCAAGAACCAGTCAGCGGCCTTGATTTTCCATTTTTTGGACATGTTAATTCACTTTCAGTTGATAGTATTCAGCCAAGGTCATGCCAACCGTGCGCTGTTGCAACCAGGCAAACAGCTGCTCCAAATCGCGATATAACGCGTCAATATCCTGCTCGGTTTTGAACGTCGGGCTGCCTCCCGGCATAAACTCGGAGGAGTGCAGCATAAATTCGACGTAATCGTGCCCCTGCGCCAGAGAGCGTTCGACCACCAGCTTCATCTTGTCCAGATTGTTACCGGAGGGACGCAGCCAATGCACCGACGGCGAACGCTTTTTACCCCGCAGGCTGTCATAGCCCTGCTTCACCGCATTCATCAGCGCCGAATGTTTATACTGAATGCTCATTGGCACTTCCAACAGCGTGGAATTACCGTGTTGGGCGATATTGGCCGGATCGATAAAATAGGCCTGCGAGGGGAAATGACGATAGTCGGTCCCACCGTTGCCCTGCGGATTGCCGGGCGAATACTGCCAGTTAACGCGCGGAGTGACGGAACAATCGACCTGATAGCCATATTCCAGCAGCAATGAGGCATAAAACTCATTAAACGCCCAGCGCCCGGCACGGTGGCTGAGCATCTTGGTCTGGAAGGTATCTTCCAGCAGCTTGGTCATATGATCGACCTTGGCGCGAATTTGGTCGGCTGGGTATTCGATCAGATAGGGTTTATGCCGCCAGTCATCATCGGTGAGCGGCGTCAGCGGTGGGCTGTTCCAGGCGTGCAGGTGCATTCCCACTTCGCCGGTGCCGCGTGCTATCACGTCGCGGGCAAATTCAACGTACTGTGTATCCACCGCCATTTCATAGTTGGTCAGATAAACCGGCTTGCAGGCATATTTTTCACACAGCGCCTGAAAGCGCGGCAAAAAACGCGTGTTCTCGGTCGAAATGCGGTCGTGGTTTTGCCACAGATTATCGCCTTCGGTATCAATCGTGATAAGAAACGCCGGTTTAGTCATACATTGGGAACCTGATAGTCACAGATTTACATTATGTTACGCAGCCCCATTCCTCAGGGCAAACGACTTTATCGCCTCGTTTGGACAACATTGAGCCGTAATTGTCACCCTATGCCACTATTTTTTTCTGCACAGGCAAGAAAACCGAGCAACAGTAGCCACATGCAATCGGGTCATTTAGAATCAAAGATTGGTTTCCCTGAAAGCGACTGACTATGAACGACGCGCCAGCCCCTGTTTCTGCCACGCCCATACAGCGTATTCTGATCGTCAAGCTGCGCCATCATGGCGATATGCTGCTGACCACTCCGGTCATCAATACGCTGCGGCAGAACTATCCCGATGCTCAAATCGACATCCTGCTGTACAAAGAAACGCAGGAGATGTTGGCGAGCAACCCGGCGCTGTCGCAAATCTTTGTCATCGATCGCCAGTGGAAAAAACAGGGCACCAAGGCACACTTGGGCCACGAACTGCATCTGATCCGTCAGTTGCAGGCACAACGCTACGATCTGGTGGTCAACCTGGCCGATCAGTGGCGCAGCGCGTTGATTACTCGCCTCACCGGTGCGCGCATTCGTCTGGGGTTCGATTTCCCCAAGCGCCGTGGCTTCCTGTGGCGCTATTGCCACACTCAGTTGGTGCCGGTAGCCGGGCACGAGCATCTGCATACCGTTGAACAAAACCTCTCGCTGCTGCAACCGCTGGGTTTACCTGAGCAAAACCAGCAGGTCACCATGAGCTACAGCCCACAAGATTGGCAGGCCAGCCACCAGCTTTTGCAACAAAATGGCGTCACCGGTAGCTATATCGTGGTACAACCCACTTCGCGCTGGTTCTTTAAATGCTGGAGCGAAGAAAAAATGGCGGCCACCATCAGCGCATTGCAGGCCGAAGGGCACCAGTTGGTGATCACCTCGGGGCCTGATGCCAAAGAGCAGGACATGGTGGCGCAAATACTGAAACAGTGCCCACAGCAAGGGGTGGTTTCTCTGGCCGGGCAGTTGACTCTGCGTCAGCTGGCAGCGTTGATCGACCATGCCAAACTGTTTATCGGGGTAGATTCAGTCCCCATGCATATGGCGGCGGCATTACAGACGCCCTGCGTAGCGCTGTTCGGGCCATCCAAGCTGGTATTCTGGCGCCCCTGGCAGGTTATCGGCCAGGTGATTTGGGCCGGGGACTACGGCAGCCTGCCGGACCCGGATGCCATCAATACCGGCACCGATGAGCGCTACCTGGACCTTATTCCTACAGACGTGGTGATTGCAGCCGCGCGGAGCACGCTTGCATGAAAGCATTTCGCCTGGCGATTGTCCGCCAAAAATACCGCCCGGACGGCGGGGCAGAACGTTTCGTTTCCCGTGCCCTGGAGGCACTGGAACAACAAGATCTGGATCTGAACGTCATCACCCGCGAGTGGCAGGGGGACGTTAACCCAAACTGGCACATCCACCTGTGCAACCCGATGAAGTTCGGGCGCATCAGCCGCGAACGCGGTTTTGCAGAAGCAGCTCGAGCCCTGTGGCAGAAAGAGAGCTTCGATCTGGTACAAAGCCATGAACGCATCCCTGGCTGTGATATCTATCGCGCAGGTGACGGCGTCCATCGCCGCTGGCTGCTGCAACGGGCACGCCTGTTGCCGGAGTGGCGGCGCAAATGGCTGTTCTCCAACCGCTATCACCGCTATGTGATGTGTGCCGAACGCGCCATGTATGCCGCGCCAGAGCTGAAAGCGGTGATCTGCAACGCCGAGATGATCAAACGGGAAATCATCGCCGATTTCGGCGTGCCAGCCGATAAAATCACGGTGATCTACAATGCCATCGACAATCAGAAATTTTTACCGGCGAATGAGCAACAGCGGCAGCAATTGCGGGCGCAATATCAGCTCCCGCAGCAGGCGCACTGCCTGATCTTTGTCGGTTCGGGCTTTGAACGTAAAGGGCTGGCAGCCGCAATTCGCGCCGTAGCCGCCACCGACAGCTACCTGTTGGTAGTGGGTAAAGATAAAGCAGAAAAGCGTTACCGCTCACTGGCGCAAAAGCTGGGTTGTGGCGATCGGGTGCGTTTCATGGGCGTGCAGAAACAGACGTTGCCGTTCTATCAGGCCGCCGACGCCCTGTTGCTGCCAACCTTGTACGATCCATTCCCCAACGTGATATTGGAAGCCATGTCATGCGGACTCCCGGTGATCACCAGCACCACTTGCGGTGGCGCTGAGTTCATCACTCCTGGGCAAAACGGCTTTGTCTGTGATGCGCTGGACGTCAGTGCCCTCACCGATGCTATCGTTGCATTGCCGCGGCAAGCCTTGGGTTCGAGCATGGGAGAGGCGGCGCGGCTGCGTATCATGTCTGCCACGCCAGCACACCTCTCAGAACAGCTCATATCGTTGTATAACCGACTGCTGGACTAACTTATGCGTATTCTGATGATTATCGACGGCCTGCCGGGCGGCGGAGCAGAAAAGGTGGTACTGACCCTGTGCCAGGGCATGCAGCAGTTGGGGCATGATGTCAGCCTGATCTCATTGCGGGACGTCTGCAACTACCCGATCCCCACCGGCATTGATTATCAGGTGCTCAGCGACAACTGTCGATCGCCTTGGCGTAAGCTGACCGAGCTGGCACGCCGCGCCGCGATGTTGGATCGCGCGGTTGCCGCCAACGAGCAGCAGCACGGCCGTTACGACCTGGTGTTCTCCAACCTGCATAAGACCGATCGTATCGTCAGCCATAGCAAAGTGCTGGACAGCACCCGTCTGTGGTTCTGCATTCACGGTATCCTGTCCACCTCCTACCTGGGTCACCGTACCGGCCTCGATCGCTGGCTGAAACGCCGCAAGGTCGCGGGCGTCTACCAACGGCAGAATATCGTTGCCGTCTCGCAGGCGGTGGGCAACGATCTCCAGCAAAACCTGGGGATTGCTCCTAACCAGCTGGCGGTGATCAACAACCCGTTTGATATCGCCGCCATCGAACAGCAGGCGGCAGAGCCTTGTGAACTGGCAGGCAAAGACTATCTGGTGCACGTGGGCCGTTTTCATCCACATAAACGCCACGACCGCTTGCTGAAAGCCTACGCACTGTCTGGTATCCAGGCCCCTTTGGCGCTGGTGGGCGCCGGCAATGAAGCGCAAATCAACGAGACCAAACGCCTTGCCACAGAGTTAAACATTAGCGATCGCGTGCTGTTCCTCGGTTTTCAGGCCAATCCCTATCCCCTGATCAAACACGCCGCGATGCTGGTGCTCAGTTCAGACAGTGAAGGGTTCGGTAACGTGCTGGTTGAAGCCTTGCTGTGCGACACGCCGGTCGTCAGCACCCGCTGCCCTGGCGGGCCTGAGGAAATTCTGGAAAAAGCGGGGTTAACCCGTGCACTGGCGGAATTAAATGAAGCCTCACTGGCGGAGAAAATGGCAGAGATTTATGCTCAGCCGCCGGCCATTAATCACCAGCAGTTGCTGAGCTATGGCCTGGAGCCTATTTGCCAACAGTATCTGGCGTTAAAGAAATAAGTCCAGGCAGGTTTACCCTGCCTGGTTGTTAATTAATTCAAGGCCTGTATTTCTTGCCACACCTCATCGACGGTAACATCGACGCAATCACCCGACTCGGTTTGCAGGATCCGATATTGCCCGCTCCACGGATGCCAAGACTCTTTATCCGTATCGCCAAAGAATACCACCATGCTTTTATTCAGTGCCGCGGCCAGATGCATCTGGCCACCGTCGCTGCACAGCACCCTGTCGCATAGCTCGAAACCGGCCAACAGTTCGCGTACCGAGGCCGTTGGGTAAAGCGCTACTCTTTCATTCTGGCAGCCAGCCAATAGCTGCTCCGCTCGCTTTTGATCGCCGATATCATCAGGCGTCAGCGTCCCCTGCGGTGACCAGAAGATCAGCACGCCGGTGGTGGGATCGGCAACCAGGCGGTTGATGATTTCGGCATAGCGCTCAATGGGCCAGCGCCGTTTCGGGCTGCGGCTGCTGATATGCACGGCAAACACCCGCTCAACCGGGGGCAACAGGCTATGCAAACGTTGCTGCGCTTGCTGTTGTTCTGCCGCAGTGAGGAAAACCTTCACCGGGGGAATGGCAATGGAACGATCGGTGATGGCAGACAGGTAGCTGAACGTGTGTTCCACCTGATGCTTGCCGTGAAAATCTGCCGCGCGGAAAGGGTGATGAATTTCACTGGTACCAAGATCTGCGCCGATAATATTTTTAACCCCGGCCATTTTTGCCAGGCGCAGGCTATATTTGCACGGCACTGGATTAGCCAAAATAGCCGCATCAAACTTTATTTTTCTCAGCTGTAAAAATATCATCAGCCGCTCAAAATATACCCCAAGGGTGGTCTCATTCTTGGCCTTGTGTTTGGCCTTCTTATAAACAAACACCTTGGTGAGATGCGGGTTATTTTTCACCACATCCTGGCTGACTTTATTGATAAGCAGATAGAGGTTGGCGTCAGGGTAAGCGGTTTTCACCCCTTCAATCAGCGGGGTGGTACACACGAGATCGCCAATATTGTCGCGGCGGATAATTAAAATATTCTTCATTACAAACCTATCGGCGACATCTCTCGCCTGTTGTCCCAACCTGACACCGAGCCACCAAGTTAGCGCCTTTCCCTTCCGGTTATGGTACTATTCTGGATAACCCATATAAATGAAATTGATAGAATGCTGCTCCGTTTATATCAGGTACTACTCTACCTTATCCAACCCCTGATCTGGCTCCGCTTACTGCTGCGCAGCCGCAAAGCACCAGCCTACCGTAAACGCTGGGCGGAACGCTATGGTTTCTGCGCCGGGAAAGTAGTATCGGGCGGCATTATGCTGCATTCCGTTTCCGTTGGCGAAACCCTGGCGGCGATCCCTCTGGTTCGCGCCCTGCGCCATCGTTACCCTTACCTGCCGATTACTGTGACCACAATGACGCCAACGGGTTCCGAACGGGTGCAGTCCGCTTTCGGTAAAGATGTGCATCATGTCTACCTGCCTTACGATCTGCCGGGTTCGATGCGCCGTTTCCTCGACCAGGTGGATCCCAAGCTGGTGATCATCATGGAAACCGAGCTGTGGCCCAACCTGATTAACGCCCTGCATCAGCGCCAAATCCCGCTGGTGATCGCCAACGCGCGCCTTTCCGCCCGTTCAGCAGCTGGCTACAAGAAAATCGGCGGTTTTATCCGTGATATCCTGCGCCGCATTACCCTGATCGCTGCACAAAATCAGGAAGACGGCGAGCGCTTTATCGAACTGGGCCTGAAGCGTTCACAGCTGACCGTCACCGGCAGCCTGAAGTTCGATATCTCCGTAACGCCAGAGCTGGCGGCCAGAGCCATTACGCTACGCCGCCAATGGGCACCACGCCGCCCGGTGTGGATCGCCACCAGCACTCACGAAGGTGAAGAAACCATTCTGCTGGAAGCCCACCGCCGGTTGCTGGAAAAGCACCCCGACCTATTACTTATCCTGGTGCCGCGCCACCCGGAGCGCTTCCCAACCGCCAAAGAGCTGACGCAAAAAGCGGGCTTCAGCTACACCACCCGCAGCAGCGGCGAAATCCCTTCCGGCAGCACGCAGGTCGTGATTGGCGATACCATGGGCGAACTGATGCTGCTGTACGGCATTGCCGATCTGGCCTTCGTCGGTGGCAGCCTGGTTGAGCGCGGGGGGCATAACCCCCTGGAAGCGGCAGCCCATGCCATTCCGGTGCTGATGGGCCCACATACCTTCAACTTCAAAGATATCTGCGCCAAACTCTCCGAAGCAGGCGGGATGATCACCATCAGCGATGTCGACTCCTTGGTGAAAGAAATAGAAACGCTGCTGACCGATGAAGATTATCGCCGCTATTACGGCCGCCACGCGGTTGAAGTGCTGTATCAGAACCAAGGGGCGTTGCAACGCCTGCTGCAGCTGTTGGAGCCACACCTGCCGCCACGGAGCCACTAAATGAGCCACCGTAACAGCCTGTCGGTAGTGATGATCGCCAAAAACGAAGCCGAGTTGCTGAGCGAATGCCTGCAATCGGTCGCCTGGGCTGATGAAATCATCGTGCTAGATTCCGGCAGTACCGACGGTTCCGTCGCTTTGGCGGAAAGTCTGGGGGCCAAGGTGTTTACCCATACCGACTGGCAAGGCTTCGGCAAGCAGCGGCAGAAGGCACAAAGCTACGCCACTCAGGATTACGTGCTGATGATCGACGCCGACGAGCGCGTCACGCCAGAATTGCGCCACTCCATCGAGCAGGTATTAGCCAACGCCGACGATAACGTCGTCTACAGCCTGGGCCGCCGTAACCTGTTTCTTGGCCGCTTTATGCGCCACAGCGGCTGGTATCCCGATCGGGTCAACCGGCTGTATGCCAATCAGCGCTATCGCTATAACGACGACCTGGTCCATGAATCCCTCAACACCGGCGGCGCAAAAGTCGTGCCGCTGCAAGGCGATCTGCTGCACCTGACCTGCCGTGACTTTTTTGCCTTCCAGCGCAAACAGCTGCACTACGCCGAGCAGTGGGCAATCCAACGCCACCAGGCCGGTAAGCGCTGCGGTTATCTGTCGATCCTCACCCACACGCTGGGGGCGTTCTGCAAAACCTGGCTGCTGCGGGCCGGTTTCCTCGACGGCAAACAGGGCTTGCTGTTAGCCGTGGTCAACGCGCAATATACCTTCAATAAATATGCCGCACTGTGGGCATTGGGCCGCAACTATTCAGAGAAGTAAACCATGAGCAGCAAAGCCATCTACCCAGGTACCTTCGATCCAATGACCAACGGCCATCTGGATCTGGTCACCCGCGCCTCACTGATGTTTGATCACGTGATCCTGGCCATTGCCGCCAGCTCGAGCAAAAAACCGCTGTTTACGCTGGAAGAACGCGTTGCCCTGGCCACGCAGGTGACCTCTCATCTGGATAACGTCGAGGTGCTGGGGTTCAGCGAGTTGATGGCGCACTTCGCCGCCCATCAGAACGCCAATATTCTGATACGCGGCCTGCGTGCGGTGTCCGACTTTGAATATGAATTGCAGCTGGCGAACATGAACCGCCATCTGATGCCAACGTTGGAAAGCGTGTTTCTGATGCCTTCCGAGCAGTGGTCATTTATCTCTTCTTCCTTGGTGAAGGAAGTGGCACGTCATGGCGGCGACATCGCACCGTTCTTGCCGGATGTCGTCACCAAAGCGCTGATGGAAAAGCTCGCCTCGCAGTAATCAATGCTGGCAGCGGCGGCAGAAGAAGGTGCTGCGCTGCCCGTGTTTGGCGCTCTCAATCGGTGTGCCACAGGCACGGCAGGGTTCACCTGCCCGGCCATAGACCTGCAGTTCCTGCGCAAAATACCCCGGCTTACCGTCCGACTGCAGGAAGTCACGCAGCGTTGTTCCCCCTTGTTCAATTGAACGCAGCAACACCGCCTTGATGGTTTCGGCCAACAGATCCGCCTGCGCCTTGGTCAAGGATCCCGCCTGACGATCCGGCAGGATCCCGGCGGTAAACAGCGATTCGCTGGCATAGATATTCCCCACGCCAACCACCAGCTTGTTATCCATCAACCAAGGCTTAATCAGCGTGCGCTTATTACGGGATTTCTCGTACAGGTAGGTGCCATTGAACTCTTCACCCAGCGGTTCTGGGCCAAGATGAGCCAATACGTTGCTGGCGGCCAGATCTTCACACCATAGCCAGGCACCAAAGCGGCGCGGGTCGGTGTAGCGTAGGATAAAACCGTTGCTCATCACCAGATCGACGTGGTCATGCTTACCTGCCTCGGTTTCCTCTGCCAACATGCGTAAACTGCCGGACATCCCCAGATGCACGATAATCCAGCCGTGGTCCAACTCGATCAGCAGATACTTGGCACGGCGCTGTACGCTGCGCACCGGCCGATCGCTCAACGCCAGGATCTGCTCGGAGACCGGCCAACGCAGGCGAGCGTTACGCACCACCGCGTACTGGATGTTGTGGCCAACAAGATAAGGCTCGATACCACGGCGGCTGGTTTCGACTTCTGGTAATTCAGGCATGACTGGCTCCCTCTCTGCGTTTTTCTACCCTTTATAAATGAAAAAACCCGGCCTAGGCCGGGTTTTCATTAATCCACTAAAATTATTTAATTTTAGCTTCTTTGTAGATCACGTGTTGACGGACAACTGGATCGAATTTCTTCAGTTCCAATTTTTCCGGCTTAGTACGCTTGTTCTTCGTGGTGGTATAGAAGTGACCAGTACCAGCAGAAGAAACCAGCTTGATCTTCTCGCGAACACCTTTAGCCATGATGCAGTTCCTTAATACTTCTCACCACGGGCACGCAGATCGGCCAAGACCGTCTCAATACCCTTCTTATCGATAACACGCATACCTTTAGCAGATACACGCAGAGTTACAAAGCGCTTCTCAGCCTCAACCCAAAAACGGTGTGAGTGCAGGTTAGGCAGAAAACGGCGTTTGGTCGCGTTCATTGCGTGGGAACGGTTGTTACCGCTCACCGGGCGCTTGCCAGTAACTTGGCAGACTCGTGACATGTCTTATTCTCCAAAAATCAAATCAGCTCGAGCTTCGTATAGGGTATGGCCGCCTCGTCAGGCTTTTAGAGCCCATCTCAGCAAACTTCATACTGAGGAGACTCTCGTCATCAGGTCAGAAACCTCACATCAGGTTGGAAACCTGCTGAGATAGGCTCTTAACGCCAAACCCAAGATTCTCAAAGGTGGCGTAGTATACGCTCTGAAGCGTAAGTGCTCAAGTCCCGAACAGCTAAAGATCCCTCAAGGATCGCGAAAAAGTTGCTTATAGCCATCCGCGCTCGGCAAAAGAGACGCATTCACCCCGGCCTATCACCAAATGATCGAGCACTCGGATCTCCAATAACCGGCAAGCATTAACCACTTGCTCGGTTATCAAACGGTCGGCGTGACTGGGTTCAGCCTTACCCGAAGGATGATTATGCGCCAGAATGAGGGCTGCTGCATTAGCCTTCAACGCCGCACGCACAATTTCTCTTGGGTGGACAACGACGCTGTTGATGGTACCAGCAAACATCTCCTGATGGCGAATAACCCGATGCTGATTGTCTAAAAACAACACTAAAAACACCTCTCGCTCATGGTGAGCCAGCAAACTGTGCAGGTAATGCTGGGTAATTTTCGGGTTCAGCAGCGCGTTTTCCAGCAAATGGGGGCCGGAAAACAGCCTGAAAGCTAATTCGGAAATTGCCTGCAGCTGTGCATAGGTGGCAATCCCCAACCCTTTCTGACTATGAAATTGTTCGTAGTCAGCCGAAACCAGGTGATACAGCGAACCAAAGTGCGCCAGCAACTGTTCGGCCCTCTGTGAGACGTGAACCCCAGGTAGCCCGGTTCGCAAGAAAATTGCCAACAGCTCCATATCGGAGAGCGCCGCTGCGCCATCACGCATCAATTTTTCCCTGGGTGCCAAAGCCCCAGACCATAAGGACATATCCTGATTGCTCATTGCCACCTCCCTGCCTGCTACAGCAGCATGTCACGGGGAATTTCATCGTGCGACAGGTGATTGATAATATTGCGAAGTGTTACGAAAACCCGCATGTAACTGGCTGCATACACAGCAGAATCGCTCCACCTGGCGGCGGTTATGCTAAAATGTCCGCCTCTTTCGGATTTCAATCGGACAATCATGATGACGGGACTTTCCGGCAAACATATTGTGCTTGGCATCAGTGGCGGTATTGCCGCTTACAAATGCCCTGAGCTGGTGCGCCGCCTGCGCGACAGAGGCGCCGAGGTAAGAGTGGTAATGACCAGCGCTGCCAAAGCCTTCATTACCCCACTGACGCTGCAGGCCGTTTCCGGCTATCCGGTTTTCGACGATCTGCTGGATCCCGCAGCAGAAGCCGCCATGGGCCATATTGAATTGGGCAAATGGGCCGATCTGGTGATCCTGGCCCCGGCCACCGCCGATCTGCTGGCCCGCGTTGCCGCCGGCATGGCCAACGATCTGCTGACCACGGTCTGCCTGGCTACCGCTGCCCCGATCGCGGCAGCACCGGCCATGAACCAACAGATGTACCGCGCTGCCGCCACCCAGGCCAATCTACAGACCCTACAAGGGCGTGGTGTGCTGCTGTGGGGGCCAGACAGCGGTAGCCAGGCCTGTGGCGATATCGGGCCCGGCCGCATGCTGGATCCGTTGGAGATAGTGGAACTGGCTAACGCTCATTTCTCTGCGCCGCAGGATCTGCAACATTTAAAGATTATGATCACCGCGGGCCCCACCCGTGAGGCACTGGATCCGGTGCGTTTCGTCAGCAACCACAGCTCCGGCAAAATGGGTTTTGCTATCGCCAAGGCCGCCGCCGCTCGCGGTGCGCAAGTCACGTTGATCGCCGGGCCGGTCAGCCTGCCTACGCCGCCTTGGGTAACCCGTGTGGATGTTGTCAGCGCGCTGGAAATGGAGCAAGCGGTACAACAACACGCCGCGCAGCAGAACATCTTTATCTCCTGCGCTGCCGTGGCGGATTACCGGGCAGAACAGATTGCCGATGAGAAAATCAAAAAGCAGGGTGATGAAATCATCCTCAAGATGATCAAGAATCCGGATATTGTCGCGGGCGTTGCCGCGATGAGCAAAAATCGTCCCTTTGTCGTCGGGTTTGCGGCTGAAACCCAGAATGTGGAAGAATATGCGCGACAAAAACTACTGCGTAAAAAACTGGATTTAATCTGCGCCAACGATGTATCGCTTGCAGAGCACGGTTTTAACAGTGATACCAATGCCCTGCATCTTTTTTGGCAGGATGGAGACAAGCGCCTGCCGCATAGCGACAAGGCACTCCTTGGCCAACGTTTACTAGACGAGATAGTCAGCCGTTATGATGAAAAAAATCGACGTTAAGATCCTTGACCCACGTATCGGTCAAGATTTCCCACTGCCGACCTATGCCACCCCAGGCTCTGCCGGGCTTGATCTGCGCGCCTGTCTGGACAGCGCGGTTGAGCTGGCACCAGGCGAAACCACCCTGCTGCCTACCGGCCTGGCTATCCACATCGCCGATACCGGTCTAGCTGCAGTGATCCTGCCGCGCTCCGGTCTGGGCCATAAGCACGGCGTCGTGCTGGGTAACCTGGTTGGCCTGATCGACTCCGATTATCAGGGCCAACTGATGGTGTCCGTATGGAACCGTGGCCAGAAATCCTTCACTATCGAGCCGGGTGAACGCATCGCACAGATGGTATTTGTGCCGGTAGTGCAAGCCGAGTTTAATCTGGTGGAAGAGTTCGATAGCAGCGAACGGGGTACCGGTGGTTTTGGCCACTCTGGTCGCCAATAGAACCTGCCCGTAACCGAATGATTTACAGGGATGGCGCCTGCCACCGCGCCGCTAGCAATGCGGCACGGTTGGTCTGGCAATTGAGAGTAACGCACGGAGAATAAGGGTCTGAAAAGACCTGTTAGCCATTACACCGTACAACAGCGATCTTATAAGCCGCACAGAGTTTACTCTGCAACGGCCGGTGCGCGGGTTTTCGCAAATCTATACCCGAAGAGATTGAGGGGATAAGCCGTTTTAGCAAGGGTCTAATCAAACATGGCAGAAAAAGAAAATACCAAAAGGAATCGGCGTGAGGAGATATTGCAGGCGTTAGCCCAGATGCTGGAATCCAGCGACGGCAGCCAGCGCATTACCACAGCCAAGCTTGCCGCAAACGTTGGTGTCTCTGAGGCTGCCCTTTATCGGCATTTCCCCAGCAAGACGCGGATGTTTGATAGCCTGATCGAGTTTATTGAAGATAGCCTGATAACGCGCATCAACCTGATCTTGCAGGATGAAAAAGAGACGTTCAACCGCCTACGCCTGATTGTGTTGTTGGTACTGGGGTTTGCAGAGCGCAACCCAGGCCTGACCAGGATCATGACCGGCCACGCGCTGATGTTTGAGCAGGATCGCCTGCAGGGCAGGATCAACCAGCTGTTCGAGCGGATTGAAGCGCAACTGCGTCAGGTGTTGAAGGAACGCAAGCTTCGGGAAGGAAAGGGCTTTATCGTCGATGAGACCTTGCTGGCCAGCCAGATCCTGGCCTTCTGTGAAGGGATGCTGTCGCGCTATATTCGCTCTGAATTCCGCTACCGCCCAACGCAGGATTTCGATGCCCGCTGGCCGCTGTTAGCGGCACAACTGCAGTAATAAATATCGCCGGGTTCAACCCGGCGCTATTATTTTAAACCCCGTACTGCTCGCGATAGGCCCGCACTGCCACCAGGCTTTCGGACATTTCCGGCTGCTCTTCCAGGTAAGCAATCAACTCCTTGAGCGTAATAATCGAGATCACTTTGCAGTGATAATCACGCTCCACTTCCTGGATTGCAGAAATGTCGGCACGGCCACGTTCCTGACGATCGAGAGAAATCAGCACACCTGCCAGGCTGGCGTTATGGGCACTGATAATCTCCATCGATTCGCGGATGGCCGTCCCGGCGGTGATCACGTCATCCACCAGCATCACACGGCCCTGCAACGGGCTGCCTACCAGCGTGCCACCTTCACCATGTTCCTTGGCTTCTTTGCGGTTGAAGCAATAAGGCACATCGAGATTGTGATGTTCTGCCAATGCCACTGCGGTGGTGGTCGCGATCGGGATACCTTTGTAGGCTGGGCCAAACAGCAGATCGAACTCGATGCCGGAATCCACCAGCGCTTCGGCATAAAAACGCCCTAACAGCGCCAGATCACGCCCGGTATTAAACAGGCCGGCATTGAAGAAATAGGGGCTGGTACGGCCGGATTTCAGGGTGAACTCGCCGAATTTTAATACCTGCTTGCGGAGCGCAAACTCGATAAACTGGCGCTGGTAGGCTTTCATTACTGCTTCTCCTAATTTGGTCGGTAACTTTGGTTCTATTTTCCGGGCATAAAAAAGGCGACTGCTTGGTCGCCTTTAAAAATCAGTCTGCCAGCGCCGCTTTCTGCGCCTGGAAGATGGTTTCGATGCCCCCTCGGGCCAGCGCCAGTAGCGCCAATAGCTCATCGTGGCTGAACGGCTCACCCTCGGCGGTGCCTTGCACCTCGATCATGCGGCCATCTTCCATCATCACCACGTTCATATCGGTTTCTGCGGCAGAATCTTCCACATACTCCAGATCGCACAGCGCTTCGCCGCCAACGATACCGACAGAAACTGCGGCCACCATCCCTTTCATCGGGTTGGCTTTCAGTTTACCGGCGGCAACCAGCGCATTCAGCGCATCGGCCAGCGCCACACAGGCACCGGAGATGGAAGCGGTACGGGTGCCGCCATCGGCTTGCAGCACATCGCAGTCCAGGGTGATGGTGAACTCACCGAGCTTTTTCAGATCCACTGCGGCACGCAGTGAACGAGCGATCAGACGCTGGATCTCCAACGTACGGCCACCCTGCTTGCCTTTGGCCGCTTCGCGGGCATTACGGCTGTGGGTAGAACGCGGCAACATGCCGTATTCTGCGGTGATCCACCCTTGCCCTTGGCCTTTCAAAAAGCGCGGAACGCCCTCTTCTACCGTGGCGGTGCACAAAACTTTGGTATCGCCAAACTCAACCAGCACTGAACCTTCAGCGTGTTTCGTGTAGTGACGGGTTAGTGTCAGGGGGCGAACTTGTTGTGGTGCTCTGCCTGCAGGACGCATGGGCTCTCTCCGGCTTCTTATTAACGTTTGGCTGCGCATTATACGGGCTTCGTGACGTTATGCCTATCCTGCCCGCAGGCGCAACGCTATAATCGTTCCATCTTTTCCTATTTACGGGTACGCACAATGATCCGCAGCATGACCGCCTACGCCCGGCGTGAAATCAAGGGTGAATGGGGCAGCGCAGCTTGGGAGCTGCGTTCCGTTAACCAACGCTACTTAGAAACCTACATCCGCCTGCCTGAGCAGTTCCGCAGCCTTGAGCCAGTGATCCGCGAGCGTATCCGTGGCCGCCTGACACGTGGCAAAGTGGAGTGCAACCTGCGCTTTGAGCTCGACCCAAGCGCGCAAAGCTCGATGATCCTGAACGAAAAACTGGCCAAGCAGCTGGTTGAAGCCGCCAACTGGGTCAAAATGCAGAGCGACGAAGGGGAAATCGATCCAATCGACGTCCTGCGCTGGCCGGGCGTGATGTCCGCTCAGGAACAGGATCTGGACCTCATCAGCAACGAGCTGATGCAGGCGCTGGAAGGTGCACTGGATGATTTCATCGTGGCTCGCGAAAGCGAAGGCACCGCGCTGAAAGCCCTGATCGAGCAACGCCTCGACGGCGTGAGCGCCGAAGTGATCAAAGTACGCGCCCAGATGCCTAATATCCTGCAATGGCAGCGCGAACGTTTGGTCAGCAAGCTGGAAGAAGCCCAGGTACAGTTGGAAAACACTCGCCTAGAGCAGGAACTGGTGCTGATGGCACAGCGTATCGACGTCGCCGAAGAGCTGGACCGCCTGGAAGCGCACGTCAAAGAGACGCACAATATCCTGAAGAAGAAAGAAGCCGTTGGCCGTCGCCTCGACTTTATGATGCAGGAATTCAACCGCGAATCGAATACGCTGGCGTCCAAGTCGATCAATGCCGAAGTGACTACTTCAGCTATCGAGCTAAAGGTGCTGATAGAGCAGATGCGTGAGCAAATTCAGAATATCGAGTAAGTTTTAAGTGCCATCATTGAACAGAGAGCCCGCATAACAGCAGCCCGCATAACAGCGGGCTTTTTAATATCACCACCAATCGAGGTTTTCCTATGTCCAAATATGCCCAGGCAGCCGTTGATACGGTAAGAAAAAACCAGGGAAAATCATCACTCGATATGCGTCAAGAATGGGATAAAACGATGATGGAGTTGAAGGCTAACCCACTATCCGACCCGCATCGCCATCCTCCGCTATAACCCCATCGGCCAGGCGGATCACGCGAGGAAAGTGCGTTTTAACAAAAGCATAATCATGGCTAATGGCCAGCACGGTGGAGCCTTGCGAACGGCAAACCGCTAACCAGCGGGTAAATACCCCCAACCAATAGCTATCAAAGTCACGACTGGGCTCATCCAGCAGTATCAGAGGCGGTGCTACAGCTGCGAGGCTGGCTACCGCAACCATACGCCGCTGTCCGGCGTGTAAATCCAATGGGTGAGCATCCGCTACATCCGTTAGCTCACAAAGCGCCAGCGTTTGATTAACACGCTGCTCCAGACTATCGCCGCGCACACCCTGATGGCGTAAGCCAAAAGCGATCTCATCGCGTACCCGGTTACGAAAGATCTGCCGTTCCGCTTCCTGAAATAATACTCCCAGCAACGGAGCACGCTGTGCCGCTTTTAGGGTGGCAATATTCTGCCCCTGCAAGAGAACCTTGCCCCCGGTCGGTTTTAGCAACCCGGCCATCAGGCGTAATAACGTGGATTTCCCTGCGCCATTATCCCCGATCAGGGCCACCCATTCCCCCGCCTCAATGGTCAAATCCAAACCGCTAATGATGGGTTCGCTCACCCCTGGCCACTGATATTCCAGCGATTCAATCGTCAGCATAATGAGAGCCTGCCTTGCTCCAACGCCCAAGTTTGCAGGCAATAAACGGCAACCTTGGTGAGCGACCGTTCAAACAGCAAAATCACGCACTGCTGCTGGTTAGCGTAGGTGGCCAGCTGTTGTAACAGCTTGGTGGTAGCATCGGGGGTCAGGCGGCTAAAGGCTTCATCCAGCAATAGTAGCCGGGGGCGCATCGCCAGCGCACAGGCCATCACCACCCGTTGCGCCTCGCCGCCAGAGAGCGTGGCCGGGTGACGATGGCGTAAAGCGTGGCAATCGGTAAACGTCAGCGCCTGTTCGATACGCGCCAAGATCTCGGCTTCATCCAGGCACAGATTCTCCGGCCCGAAGGCAATCTCCTCTTCGACCGTGAAGGTACAGCCTGAGAGTTGCAGCTGTGGTGCCTGTTGAATGAGCTGCACCTGTTGCGCCATTTCAACCAACGGGCGCGAACCTATTTCCTCACCGAGGACCAGTCCCGATCCCTGTAATGTGCCGGGTAAGAAGTCGGGGAAACAGCCTGCCAGCAGCTGGGCAAGCGTGGTTTTGCCGCTGCCATTCCCACCGCTAATGCCATATAAACCTGGAACCTCGCAATGTAGATCGATGCTTTCCAACTGCCAGCGACTACCTTGAGGAATAAAGCTCAGCGCATTCAGTGCCACAACCACAGCCAGGCTCCTATTTCCAATGCCACCACCAACAGCAAGCCATAGCGCACGCTACGTTGCAGCAGGCTGTCGCTCGGAGCCCATAGCGTTGTGCGTCTGGGATGCAGCCGAAAAGCGCGCATATCCAGCGCCGTGCTACGCGCGGTTAAATCATTCAACGCACTGTGGGTTAACGGGATAACCAATGCCGGAATGTAGCGCAATCGTTGATACCAATAACCGTCTAACGGTACGCCTCGCGCCAGCTGTGCCTGGTAAATCGCGGCCAGTTGCGCTCTCAGCTGTTCGGCAACCAGCAACGGCCCCGCCAGCAGGTATGCCAGCCCGAGCGGCAAACGGCTGGCAAACAGGGCGCGAATAACGCGCTGTGGCGGCACGTATTGCAGCCAGATTTGCCCAAAACTTAACAACGCCAACAAGCGTAGCCAGAGCGCGGCGGCGTTGAGCATTTCGCTATCATCACGCGCCTCCCCCCGTAACCACCACGCCAGCCAACCGCTATGCACCAGCCATAAGCCGCCCGCCATGGGTAACATGATCCACGCCACATAGCGCCAGCGATGCCGGGTACTTTTCATCAGGATCAGCAATAGAACGCTCGCCAGGCTATAGGCTAGCAACGGATAGCCAAACGGCATCAGTAAGCTGCTAGTACCCAATACCAGCCAAAGAGCCAGCGAGGTAAACGGGTGCATTAACGCACGGCGGCCATTGCAGGGAAATTACGCAGTGTTCGCTGCGACATATTGCGCACCAATAGCCAGACGATAATGGCAACCAGCACTTTATCTATCAGATTGATCCCCAGCACGGTCATTGCGACGGATTCGATCAGGTTGCTGCCCATAGAATGCACATAGGCGACAAAGAAGTCTGCGCCACTGCCAGTGACCCCGGCAAACAGATAAGTACGGATCGGTACGGCAACTATCGTCACGGCCAAGGTGATCACCACGCCACTCAGGATCACTTTTGGTAACGTCCGGAACCAGCCGATGCTAGCCAATAAGCCAGCCACCAAACCAATCACCATTGCCACCGGTGCGAACGCCGCCGCAATCGGGCCGGTGAGCAGGCCCCAGATCAGGTTGGTCAATAAACCGGTCAACATGCCGATAATCGGCCCGGCGAGAATTGCACTCAGCAAGGTACCGATAGAATCGAAGAAAATAGGCAGCTTCAACATCGATACCAACTGCCCGCCGATCATGTTGATGGCTATTGAAATCACCATCAACACCAACGTCTGACTCGATAACCCATTACGTGCCATAACAACCTCACTCAACTAGTAGGAAAATTAGCGTTGCTCGACGTTTAATTCGTCATAGCCCGAAAGCGCGCAAGGTTGTCGGCTAAATACGACATCGTTCAATTCCCCAATCACCAATTCGAGCGTGGTGCGCACGGTGCAGCCTGCCATCACATGGCCGCCGGTCATATGGCCATGCTCATCGGCCACTGCCAGATGCAGATGTTCGCCTCCGGCCTCCAACGTGCCAATCAGTGAGACCACTTCAAATTTTCCGCTCAATAACGTGGTGCCTTCGCAGCCGGCATAACGCAAAGCCACTTCGCTCAAGCTGCCGACACAGCCGCTGATCCAGGCGGCACGCAAATTCTGCTGCCGGATAAAATCACGTAGTGCAACCAGCAGGTCTTGTTGCGGTAACAGACGCAAGGCATAAAACTGTGCCGTAGACGGCGTTGATGTCTCCACGCTAAGATCCTTTACCCCAGTGGGTTTGGTGATACGGAAAATAGGGAAATGGCGTCGGGAAGGTAGGATGCTGCATGAGGGATGTGACTCCAAATAACTCCGAACCTCGGACGTTATGCAGCATGATAAAGATTGATGCGGCCTATGTATGTGACATAGGTCAGTAAAAGCGGCGGTGCTGGTATGCTGGCCAAAAGCTAAATTGGAATGGGTCTGAAAGAACACTGATGCCAAAAATAAAAAGCCAAGAAACTCTGGTACGCGAGCGTAAGCGCTGGGTAGCGGTGGCAATCCTGGTGGCGGCCATTGTTGGCTGCTACCTGTGGTGGAAACAAGGGACACTGCGATACGAAGAGTGGAGCCCCAACCAGCAGTATGTGGTGCGTTATTATAAAACCTTCGAGTTTATTCCGCGCTTCACCATGCCTGGCGATGGCGGGCATTACTCCGGCTACATGCGGGTTTATGACCGAAACGGCAAGCAGTTCTACGAAGAGTATTCCGACCTGCTCGACTTTGTCGAAGGCCCATTCTGGGCAAAAGAAGGCGTCTATTGGATGGGTAACGACAATCAGGACATCGTTCGCCTACCCACCTCGCCGGTGGATTGAAGCTTGCTGACAAGTGGCCTCCAGAAGGGAGGCTTAACCCGGTCAGTTATAAGCAGCGGCCTGCTCTTCGGTGATCAACTCCATTTTTTCAAGCTGAACCGCAATGCCGCGCAGGGAGCGACCAAACTCCACGCTTAACGCCTCTATCGTTTTGCCAGCGCTGTAACCTTCCTCCAATAGCTTCCTGTCTTCTTCCGACCAGGGGAAATTGAAGTTGGCTGGCCTGCCTTCGGCAATATTTTTCTGCCGCCGCTCCTCGGGTGATAACTTTGCCTTTTTCACTCGTTCTCGCTCGGCGTAAAACTCATCCGCTAGGGCAAACAGCATCCGGATCGTCCCAGGGGAATGAACCAGCGAGGTGTGATTCAAAAATTCCCCCGTTTCCGGGTTAATCCCCCTCGCCAACGCACGTAACGTCAGGTAGGTCTGCATCATGGTTTCCGTCCTTAAAAAATCTATCCGTCATTCTCGTGGCTAGTTCCCTACCTATTTATGCTCATAAAACAAACTATTCAACGATTCGATCGGATTGCGTATTAACTTTGCGAAGCAAATTCCAAATTAACGCCATTTTTCGCAAGAAAATAACCACTTAAAAAAAATACCCATTCGGAAATGGGTAACAAAATACCGTCGATAATTCTCCCGGCAATCGGTGAAACAGGTTTATCTACAATATTCACAGATAGTTTTCACTTGAAATTAATAAGGTAAATTAACCACTTAACAAATTTAGACCTATCGCGATAAATTAAGGATTACTTGCCGCGCCGCTGGCTACTTATTAAGGAGTATTTTCCCGCTAACTCTCCCTTATTTTGATTTCCCTCAATAACGCTTGGGTTATTGCTGTTAGTTTGCCATCACTAAAAAACCACTGATAAGCATTAGGGAAAGCAATGGACGTCAATCGCAGACAGTTTTTTAAAATCTGCGCTGGCGGGATGGCTGGGACCACGGTGGCAGCATTAGGCTTCGCGCCCAAGGCTGCGTTAGCGGAAACGCGCAACTACAAATTATTGCGCGCCAAAGAAACCCGCAACACCTGTACCTACTGTTCCGTAGGCTGCGGTTTATTGATGTATAGCCTGGGCGATGGGGCAAAAAACGCCAAATCGACGATTTTCCATATCGAAGGCGACGCGGATCACCCGGTAAACCGCGGGGCACTGTGCCCGAAAGGCGCCGGCCTGCTGGACTATATCCACAGCGATAGCCGCCTGCGTTACCCAGAGTATCGCGCGCCGGGTTCAGATAAATGGCAGCGCATCAGCTGGAATGATGCCTTTGACCGCATTGCCAGGTTGATGAAAAATGACCGGGACGCCAACTTCGAAGCCACCAACGCCGCTGGCGTAACGGTAAACCGTTGGCTCTCCACCGGGATGTTATGCGCCTCTGCGGCCAGTAACGAAACCGGCATGCTGACACAAAAGTTTGTCCGATCGCTGGGCATGCTGGCAGTTGATAACCAAGCGCGTGTCTGACACGGACCAACGGTAGCAAGTCTTGCTCCAACATTTGGTCGCGGTGCGATGACCAACCACTGGGTTGATATCAAAAACGCCAACGTTGTGATGGTGATGGGCGGCAACGCCGCTGAAGCGCATCCGGTGGGATTCCGCTGGGCGATGGAAGCCAAAAACAACAACGACGCCACGTTAATCGTCGTCGATCCTCGCTTTACCCGTACCGCATCGGTCGCCGATATCTACGCGCCGATCCGCTCCGGCACCGACATTACCTTCCTGTCGGGCGTATTGCTGTACCTGATCTCCAACAACAAGATCAACGCTGAATACGTCAAGCATTACACCAACGCCAACCTGTTGGTCCGCGATGACTTTACGTTTGAAGACGGGTTGTTCAGCGGTTATGACGACAACAAACGTCAGTACGACAAAACCACCTGGAACTACCAGTTTGGTGAAGATGGCTATGCCTTGCGTGATGATACGCTCCAGCATCCGCGTTGCGTCTGGAACCTGCTGAAAGCACACGTCAGTCGCTACACGCCAGAAGTGGTGGAAAATATCTGCGGCACCCCGAAGGAAGATTTCCTGAAGGTGTGTGAAGTCCTGGCCTCCACCAGCGCAGCAGACCGAACCACCACCTTCCTGTACGCCTTGGGCTGGACCCAGCACACGGTCGGCGCGCAAAACATCCGTACCATGGCGATGATCCAGTTGCTGCTCGGCAACATGGGCATGGCGGGTGGTGGCATCAACGCCCTGCGCGGTCACTCCAACATTCAGGGGTTGACCGATATTGGCCTGCTGTCCACCAGCCTGCCGGGTTACCTGACGCTGCCTTCGGATAAACAGACCGATCTGGCTACCTATCTGGCCGCCAATACGCCAAAGGCCACCTTGCCTGGCCAGGTTAACTACTGGAGCAATTACCCGAAATTCTTCGTCAGCCTGATGAAGAGCTTCTACGGCGACGCTGCTCAGAAAGAGAATAACTGGGGCTTTGATTGGTTGCCGAAGTGGGATCAGTCCTACGACGTCATGAAGTACTTCCAGATGATGGATCAGAATAAGGTCAACGGCTATATCTGCCAGGGCTTTAACCCGGTCGCCTCCTTCCCGGATAAGAATCAGGTGGTCGCCTCACTGGCCAAGCTGAAGTATCTGGTGATCATCGACCCGCTGGTCACGGAAACCTCCAATTTCTGGCAGAACCACGGCGAGATGAACGATGTCGATACCGCGTCGATCCAAACCGAAGTGTTCCGGCTGCCATCCACCTGCTTTGCCGAAGAAGACGGCTCGATCGCCAACTCCGGCCGCTGGCTGCAATGGCACTGGAAAGGCGGCGATGCCCCAGGTGAAGCGATTACCGACGGCGAGATCCTGGCCGGTCTGTACCATCGTCTGCGCCAGATGTACGGCAGCGAAGGCGGTAAAGGTGTCGAACCGTTACTGAAAATGGGCTGGCACTATGAACGGCCAGATCACCCTGAATCCGAGGAAGTGGCCAAAGACAGCAACGGCTACGCGCTGGAAGATCTGTATGACGCCAACGGCAATCTGCTGGCGAAAAAAGGCCAGTTGCTGGATTCCTTCGCGATGCTGCGCGATGACGGCAGCACGGCTTCAGCCTGTTGGATCTATACCGGCAGTTGGACCAGCAAGGGTAACCAGATGGCCAACCGTGATAATAGCGATCCGTCCGGTTTGGGCAACACGCTGGGCTGGGCCTGGGCATGGCCGCTGAACCGCCGCATTATCTACAACCGCGCCTCCGCCGACCCAATGGGTAAACCTTGGGATCCGCAACGCATGCTGATTGAATGGAACGGCAGCAAGTGGGTCGGGAATGATATTCCAGACTACAACACCGCCGCACCGGGCAGCGGCGTTGGGCCGTTCATCATGCAACCGGAAGGGCTTGGCAGGCTGTTTGCCCTCGACAAAATGGCGGAAGGGCCGTTCCCGGAACACTACGAGCCGTTTGAAACGCCGTTGGGCACCAACCCACTGCATCCAAACGTGATCTCTAACCCGGCGGCCCGTCTCTATCCGTCCGACGCCAAGCGCATGGGTGATAAATCCGAGTTCCCTTACGTCGGTACCACCTATCGTCTGACCGAGCATTTCCACACCTGGACCAAGCACGCGCGCCTTAACGCGATCATGCAGCCGGAACAGTTCGTGGAAATCAGTGAACGGCTGGCGAAGGAGAAAGGGATTGAGCAAGGCGATACCGTCAAGGTCAGCAGCAAGCGGGGCTTTATCAAGGCGAAAGCCGTGGTGACCCGCCGTCTGCAAACCCTGAAGGTTAACGGGCAGGATGTCGACACCATCGGTATTCCACTGCATTGGGGTTTTGAAGGGGCAGCCCGCAAAGGCTATCTGGCTAACACCCTGACGCCGTTTGTCGGCGATGCCAACTCGCAAACGCCGGAATACAAGGCGTTTCTGGTTAACGTGGAAAAGGTGTAAGGAGCCGAATTTATGTCCATGCAATCCCAAGACATTATCAAACGTTCGGCCACCAACACCCTGACACCGCCTCCGCAAGCGCGTGATTACAAGGTCGAGGTCGCCAAGCTGATTGACGTTTCCACCTGCATCGGTTGCAAGGCCTGTCAGGTGGCCTGTTCCGAGTGGAACGACATTCGCGACGAAGTGGGCCACTGCGTCGGGGTTTATGACAACCCCGCCGATCTGAGTGCCAAATCCTGGACGCTGATGCGTTTCTCGGAAGTGGAGCAGAACGGCAAGCTGGAATGGCTGATCCGCAAGGATGGCTGCATGCACTGCGCAGATCCGGGTTGCCTGAAGGCCTGCCCGTCTGCTGGTGCGATTATCCAATATGCCAACGGCATCGTGGATTTTCAGTCCGAGCACTGCATCGGCTGTGGTTACTGCATCAGCGGCTGCCCGTTCAACATTCCACGACTGAACCCGCAAGATAACCGGGCGTACAAATGTACCCTGTGCGTTGACCGCGTCAGCGTGGGCCAGGAACCGGCCTGTGTGAAGACTTGCCCGACGGGCGCTATCCACTTTGGCACCAAGGCAGAAATGCTGGACGTGGCAGAGGAGCGGGTCGAAAAGCTGAAGAAACGCGGCTTTGACCAGGCAGGTGTGTATAACCCGCAAGGCGTTGGCGGCACCCATGTGATGTACGTACTGCACCATGCCGATAACCCCGAGCTGTACCACAATCTGCCAAAATACCCGCATATCGATCTGTCGATCGGGCTGTGGAAAAGCGTGCTCAAACCCTTATCCGTGGCGGGCTTCATCGCCACCTTTGCCGGTTTGATTTACCACTACATCGGCATTGGCCCGAACAAGGAAGTGGATGATGAAGACGAGGAGGACCATCATGAGCAAAAGTAAAATGATCGTTCGCACCAAGTTTATCGACCGGGCCTGTCACTGGACGGTGGTCATCTGCTTCTTCCTGGTGTCGCTGTCCGGTATTGCGCTGTTCTTCCCTACGCTGCAATGGCTGACCGAGACCTTTGGTACGCCGCAGATGGGCCGCATCCTGCATCCTTTCTTTGGCGTGCTGATCTTTATCGCGCTGATGTTTATGTTCTTCCGCTTTGTGAAGCATAACATCCCCGAGAAAGAGGACTTGCCGTGGGTCAAGGGCATCGTGGAAGTGTTGAAGGGCAATGAGCATAAGGTCGCTGACGTCGGCAAATATAATGCCGGCCAGAAGATGATGTTCTGGAGCATCATGAGCATGATTTTCGTGCTGTTGATCACCGGTATTATCATTTGGCGCCCTTATTTCGCCCACAACTTCCCGATCCCGGTGATCCGCTATGCACTGTTGATCCACGCCGCGTCGGCGATCGTGCTGATCCACGCCATTCTGATCCATATGTATATGGCATTCTGGGTGAAAGGCTCGATCAAAGGCATGATTGAAGGCAAGGTCAGCCGCCGCTGGGCGAAGAAGCATCACCCACGCTGGTACCGTAAGGTCGAGGCTGAAGAGCAGAAAGACGAGCAGTAAACCGTTGAAATTCGCCCCTTCGCATGAGGGGGCGACAATCTCCTCAAGCTACCACTGAACCATCAAAGATCTGCTGCATGCTTTCGATCAGGCTCAGCAACTCGCTATTGGCCCCAGGCTTCCACAGCGCCACCATCGGGTGCATCAATCCCTGTTTCCCCAATTCCGTATCGAGCCGCTCTACCTGCGGCAAGTGCTGCATTTTCAGATGAGTTGGCAGGAATGCCCATCCCAGCCCGGCGGTTAACAACGTTTGCAGCAAAGCCGGTTCATTGACGACCTGAATGCGATCGGCGATTTGCAGGCGCTTCGCCATCGGTTCGGGTAGGTCATTAAAGGGAATAAGTTGGGTACTGGATGCTAGCGACAGTAAGGTGACCGGGCTGCCTACGGGGAAAAATCCCTCGCGAGCGTAGACGGCCAACTCAATGGCCCCCAAGGCTCGCCACTTAAACTTTTCGCCAATCGAACGGTTGATCGCCTGATAAACGCCAATATCCGCCACATCGTCTGCCAACGCCTGCTCACCCTCACCACGCTCCATCATCAGCAAATCAAGCTGAATACCGCGCTGACCCAGAAACATCGCCAGTTCCGTTAAAAAAGCGCGCGGAGTAAACGGGTCATAGCACAGCGTCAGTTTCTGCCGCACCTGCTGCGGAATATGCTGAGCCAGCAGGCTAAGGGCCTCTGCCTCCTGCAAAAACAGCCGAGCTTGCCGGTAAAGGCGTTGGCCCGCCTCGGTCAGTTGCAATGGGCGGGTACGGCGATCGCACAGTGAATAGCCTAGATCCAATTCCAGATTTTCGATCAGTTCACTGACGGTGGTGCGATCCTTCCCCAACCGCTTGGCGGCCTGGGTGAGATTGCCGGTCTCGCAAACGCTGGCGAAAGCTTCAATCTGCGCCAACGAAAAACCTATCTTCCCCATCTCTCCTCCACAAAATTGCGGGGGATTTCCCCCCGTTCATCCACTCTACGATATTAGTTCGCGGGCTTACCATTATTTTGTTCACCTCATTCAGGTAAGGAAAATAACCATGAAAAAGTTCACACACAGCGTATCAGCCCTACTGGTGGGTGCCGCACTCAGCGCCAGCCTGGCAACCGGGGCGCAAGCCTGCACCCGTGCCTTTATGAATATGTACCCGGGCTATATGGTCAGCGCACGCAATCTGGATTTCTTCGGGCCGGTAGATCCCTCACTGGTGATCACACCACGCGGTATTGCGCATAACGGCGGGGATGCGAAGAACGCCGCCCAGTGGCAAACCCACTACGGCAGCGTCGTGGTATACGCCGATGGCGTGTTCCCAATGGACGGTATGAATGAAAAGGGGCTGGCGGGCCATACGCTGTTTTATATGAATGGCAGCCAAGTGCAGCAGGACAATCAGGACAAACCGGTGATCGAAAGCCGCGCCTGGTTGAGCTACATCCTGGATAACTACGCCACCGTTGATGAAGCGGTTAAAGCCATCCGCAGCGATGTTCGCCTGGCCGCCGCCCATATGCCTATCGATTACGCTTCGGATACCAAACACATCGCGATCGAGGACGTTAGCGGCGATTCGGCCATCATCGAGATCGATAATGGCAAAGTGAATATCTATCACGACAAAAATTATCGGGTGATGACCAATCCCCCTTCTTACGATAAACAACTGCAGAACCTGGCCAAGTATCAGAATGCCAAGCGCAGCGAGATCCCTGGTGGCTTGGAAGCGGATGAGCGCCTGGTGCGCGCCAGCTATGATTTGAAAAATCTGCCGCAGCCGGACAATAAAAACCAGGCGCAGGGCTTCATCTTATCGGTGCTCAATAATGTGGCTTACCCGATCGGCTCACCGGCAGAGCCAAGCGAACAAAAGGTCACCGACATGTATGCCAAATACAGCAAGCGCCCGGACCAGAACAAAGGCATCGGGACTTACTGGACGGCGATTTCGGATCTGAGCCATGCGGAGTATCACTTCAAGTCTGCCTTTGCGGCCTCGCAGGTTTGGGTTCCACTGCATGACATCAACTTCAGCCAAGGGCAGCCGGTGCGTAAGATCGCCCATCTTAACGACTATGCCCAACAGGGTTGGGAAGGTAACGTGCTGGCCCAGGCGAAATAGCGCTTAACCCCCTATTTTTATAGGGGTAATTTCACGATCAAACGCTGCTGGCCGCCGATGGCCAGCAATAATCTGAACGCATAACTCTCGCCCAAAGTATTTTGTTCTAATCGTAATGCAGGGTAATGAAAGGCACCACGGGCTGTGGCTAAATAGCGCTTTCCTAGCCTGTATGCCGTTCGGATTGTTTATGTCGCAAATTTTGCAATTTATTTTCGCCTTGGTGGTGATTGTCGTTCTCGAGTTTTAGCCCCACGATATTTATGTTCTTCTGCAATAAAATGAAGGTACATATCCTGTGGAAAACAGGTAACCATTCCATCCCTGCGGCTCAACAGTTATCTCCAGTATCATGTCTTTTTCTAAATAAAAGGCAGGCAATATATTCTTTAAATCTGACATTAAAGCGTTATCTCCCGCTGGCGTTTTTATAGTTAATGTTGATTTTACACGCAATAAATCACCCGTTTTACGCATAGAAAAATAGGTTTTTCGACTCACATTGTATTGACGTTTTTCTCTCTCCAGCTGGCCTTTGATTACAACAAAACCATTATCTCCGTTTAAAAAGTATGTCATTACCAGTGAAATAGTATCGTCTTTTTTCTTAACAATGAGCTTGGTATCACACGAAAAGTGCGTATCACGCCAGTAACCAATGCCTGTTAACAACCACTTACCTAACATAATGAAAATTATGGAAATAGCAGCAACATATATACATAAACTAAAAAATCTTTTTATCACGATTGATTCTCTATATAGTAATAGGAGATGCAATCATTTCGTTGTAGATAAGTAAATTCTTCACGACACTTCATAACGGAAACCCTGGGTATGAACTGAAAAGTTGAGAAATAGACCACTTCGTTGCCTTGACAACTGACCGGATCCTTGGCGTTAAACTTATAAAAATCATCTTCTGCGCTTTTATTTTCATTAATATTAACCCGGCAACCATTTATATCCCCAATGTTATGAAATGTTGATGAATAGCACTCCGGCAGGAATAATCCCCCTCCAACGATCAACGATGTAAAAGCAAGTAGGCTAAAGGCAAAATGCATTATCCGCTTACTTCTTAAGGATTCTGGGTGATGCGTTAAAACTTGGGTTTGTGCTGGTAACTTTTCAACTGGGCGAGCAGATATTTGATCTTGTGATGAAATAGTTGAGATGCTGGCCTGAGCTTCTGAAACTTCTGAAACTTCTGAAACTTCTGAAACTTCTGAAACTTCTGAAACTTCTGAAACTTCTGGAACTTCTGGAACCTCTGGAGCCTCTGGAGCCTCTGGAGCCTCTTGAACTACCGGAACGCCACTAGACAAAGGTATAACTTTGATGGAATTTGGTATCAATAAACCTTTTCTGGGAACTGTTTTGATCACTTCGAAACCAATACCGCATTGCCTAAGCCCTTTACGCAGGGTCAGGATATTCTGATAGTAGGTATTGTCACTGACATGAAGTCCATATTGCTCCCATCCTATTTGCATAAGAGCCCCCTTCGTGACGAGTACTCCATGATTTTTTATCAGGTGGAGGAAGCATTCAGAAGCTGAGACAAGGATAGGGAACTCAACTCCATTAGCAATTGATTTAAATGTATTTTCCATGGGACAAAAGATAACAGCATCCGCGATCACAAAGCATGATGATGTCTCCTGGCCGCTGGTCTTAATAACCTTATCCATTACATTACCTCCATTAAATAATGTGAATATTATGACATTAAGCCGCAACCCTCGCTTTGATCTGTGTCTAAGAATTTTCTGTAGGGGCAATAATTGAACAAGACACCTCCTTAAATTAACACTACAGTTAGTAAGGCAATTACGTGATGCATTATTATTTACTGATTAGTATCATATGGTTATGATTTCATGAGTGATCAATGGTTTCGACTATGCTGAAGGTTGGCAATTTTCACAAACTTATACCTCAGTCGCATTAATCACTTGATATCATGGTATTATTCTAACATTTACATTGTCAAAATTAAGGATTAAGTCAATATAACCCCATTAACCACCTGATTTTATGTTATAATTTTAACATTGTGATTATCGGAGTTAAGGGAGGCGTAATATCAGAACTTTCGAGTCAGTAGCGTCTTCAAGAATGGGATTTTTAACACGGCCATAAAGAAATAGTTTGGCTTTACATAGAAAAAGTAAGTTATTTTATCCTTAAATATCATAATGTTATACAAGTAAATGAAGAGCCACTATGTTTGTGTGCAGGGATTGAACCGCCAACATCATTACCCACCAATATCCCAAAAAACCTTATTAATTATTATTGAGTTTTCTTTATTATTAAAATAGCCAACATTGCAGTAAGATAATTCTCACCAATAACGCAAAGAGACACACATTCTCATTTGCTAGTTTATCTTAGTCTTATATTCTGTGAATGTAGAACTTAGACATTATAAAAGAGATGAGATTAATATCATGAGTGAATTTAACTTCCTGCCTGAGGTAGATGGGTTGCATGGGACCATTAAGGATAATGGAACAATCGAATTATCTTATGATTCTCCCATCAAAAATATTAATTATTATATTGTCACAGATAATATGTATTTTAGTTTAGGTGTCGTGAAGTACATTGAAAACACTATCAGTAAGATAGCACCGAGTAAATTAAACGCTGGTATTTCCATCCAGTGCTACCTTTCTGGAAAAGTACTCTCTGTTTATGAAGATATTCATAGAAATGCTTACTTAAGAAAAACCTCACACGTGATTATAGCAGATAAAGACTTTTTACATATGCTAGGGCTTGGGATAAATGAATATATTTCACGGTCTGTCTCTTTCATATCAAGCGAGGATTGTCATTTAAGCTACTTTGACAAAATGCTAAACTCACATAACTCTGCCCATTCTCAACCAGTCCGGGTACGTGAACATGCCTCATTCTGGAGTTTAAACCAGAGAGAGAAGCGTATATGCTTTTATCTCTATAATGGTTTTACTCCAACATTTATAGGCTCATTGCTGGGGATTAACTCTAAAACAGTCAGTTACTACCGCATGAGAATAATGAAAAAAATAGGATGTGAACGAAAAGGAGATTTCAATAAAGCTTTAATTAATTATTATAGATATAAATTGTGCAGGCTCTAAATTTATTGTTATGTTTAAGATGACAAATTAAAAACCATCTCCGATGGGAATAACTAACAATCTTATTTTATTACTAATAATATACATGCCTAAAATTATAAAAAATTCTAAGTTATATGTACGCCCGTTTTTTTTGATTCTTGCTAAAAACCTGATGATTGCCAGTTAAGCTTTTGAAGGAGTCCGTAACGGATAACGTTACGGCCTCTTTTTTACCTCTCCCGGATAATTCTTCCAGACTATCCGCTAGCACGAAACTTGAGACCACATCCAGAATATCCTCCATTATCCGTCCGGGATTACCCCAACAGTATCTGCTCAGTTGGCTTCTCAGATCAGTACGGACTATTTAAACTCATCTGGTAAGGTTTAACGCCTTACAGGCTGTACGCCATCTTTACCATTTTTCCTTTGTCTTTGTGAGATACAGAGTATTCCAAACAATACTTACAAAGAGGCTCCTCACCTCTCTAACTTGTTTACACTCTCTTAGGAAGAACTTTTTAAACCTACCCTGAAAAAGTATTAAATCAATTGAGCAACACATTATTCTTAATGAAAAAACGCATCATAACTCTATGTTTTTAATGGGTAAATGTTATTTGAGCTTGTTTTGGATGAACGCGACATTAATTCCCACTATAGTCCCTCTGCCCAATCAGGTTAAGTGGATTTGTGGTGAAGTGAGTGTAGTCACCTATAAAGGCCAGGAACATTAGGGCAGGAAAATACTTTTTTATATGAAAGTAGAAAATCACAAAGGAGAAATTAGGTGAAATTAAATATTTTAGCACTAGTCGTTGCTGCCGGTTTTATGTCTAATGCATTTGCTGTTGCTACTGAAGCAGGTAAAGGTCAGATCAAATTCACAGGTTCAATCATTGAAGCACCTTGTTCAATTACCCCAGGCACCTCTAACCAGAACATTGAGTTGGGTCAGGTTTCTGCAACTGCTTTGAAAGATGGTGGGAAATCAACTCCTGTTACTTTCCAAATCGACCTTGAGAAATGTGATACAGCTGCTCTTACAAAAGGCGTAACCGCAACCTTTACTGGTCCAGCATCAGCAAGTAATAAAGACCTGCTGGGTATTACTGGTTCTGCGAAAGGTGCAAGTATCGTTCTGACCGATGGCGCGGGCACTCCAATTAAGTTTGGTACTGCTACTTCTCCACAACTGCTTATGGACGGAAGCAATACCTTAGTATTCTCTGCTTATCTTCAGGGTGATACCGGTCCGACTGCTGTTATTACCCCAGGTGAATTCACCTCTATCGCTAACTACGCGCTTGCTTACGAATAATAATTCAGATAAGTAACTTTAATACAGGCACGTTAAGTATTTACTTTTCGTGTCTGCTTAAAGCGAGAATAAATCGTGAAAAAAACCATATTCTTTCTACTTTTATGTCTCGACCTTATTTTTATTAATCCTGTTGTTGGCAAAGATGCTGGCCATGGAAGATTGAATATGCGTGGCAGCATTATCGAAAGCGCCTGCACTATTGATATGAACAGCTTAAATCAAACTGTAGATTTAGGTGTGATCACAGTCGGCGAATTAGAGAGAAATGGGCGTAGTACGAGCGTTCCATTTAGCATCAATTTGATTAACTGCACGTTGGAAAAGTTAAACCCAAACGCAAGCAATTGGCGGTATTTTGAAATTACATTTGATGGAGAAAATCACAATGGTCTCTTCATTAATAAAGGCTCAAGTCAGGGCGTAGGTGTCGCCCTTTCTGATGAAAAATTCAAACCTTCCTTACCCGGGATTCCATTATCTCAACACTTACTAAGCGAGGGTGGAATCAGTATTAAGTACTATTTAGCCTTGACGCACGATGCTGGAATAATAAAAGCAGGCGATTTTAATACGTCTATAAAATACAAGATAGATTATTTTTAATTGATGGTGGCAAGGATGTCAAAAAAAATACTGAAATTATCGAAAAGTGGAATCGCATGCATAATTATGCTTGCCTTTTTGGGGCAGATTAATGTGTATGCGGCTGAAGAAACTCAGTTTAACACTGACATCCTTGATACGAATGATAAAAATAATCTTGACCTTTCGGTATTCGCTGTCGCTGGCTATATCATGCCGGGCGTCTATCGCATGGCTGTTATTCTGAATCAGAAAAAGATTACAGACTTTGATATACTTTATTATTCAACTCCTGAAGATGAAAAATCCAGCTTTCCTTGCTTAACGAAAGAGCTTGTCGCACAACTTGGTTTAAAGGAAGGATATCTTAGTGATCTCAAGTGGCAACCAGGGAGCAACAATGATGAGGTTTGTCTTGTTATTCCTGCCGATGATGGCTGGAAAATAACCTCTGAACTGCCAACTTCAACATTAAACCTGAGCATCCCTCAGGCTTTCTTAGAATACACGGCACCGAACTGGGATCCACCTTCACGCTGGGATAATGGCGTGTTTGGTGCATTGTTTGATTATAATACAAATTTCACTACTATGCGTCCACGCCATAGTAGTCAGAATAACAGCATGAGTGGCAACGGGACTGCAGGTGTTAACTTTGGCCCTTGGCGCGCTCGGGCAGACTGGCAGGCTCAGATAGATAATAAATCTGCTGGAAGTAGCCATAGCAACCGTTTTGACTGGACAAGATATTATATTTATCGCCCGATAAAAAGTTTGAAGGCACGTTTATCTCTTGGTGAAAACTTCGTGAACTCCGATATTTTTGATAGTTTTCGGTTTACCGGAGTCTCATTGCGCAGTGACGATAGTATGTTGCCACCTAATCTGCGCGGGTATGCGCCTGAAATTACCGGTGTTGCCAAGACAAACGCTAAGGTCACCGTCAGGCAACAAGGGGCGGTACTCTATCAGACTCAGGTCGCGCCTGGCCCATTTAAGATCCAAGATCTTAACGATGCCGTAAACGGTCAGCTTGACGTTGAAGTAGAAGAGCAAGATGGCTCAAACCAGAAGTTCAGCGTACAAACATCAGATATTCCTTATCTGACGCGGCCGGGAACGTTGCGTTATATGGTATCGGCCGGGCGTCCTACTGATTTTCGTCATCGCAGCCAGGGGCCTTTATTCTCAATGGGAGAGTTTTCGTGGGGTGTGGCTAATGGCTGGTCACTTTACGGAGGAAACACGGTTAATAACGATTATCAGGCTTTAGCGGTCGGTATCGGTCGCGATCTGATGTTATTTGGTGCTTTATCTTTGGATGCAACGCATTCTCGTGCAAAGCTTCCGCAAACTGAGACTTTGCAGGGTAACTCCTATCGGTTGAGTTATTCAAAGCGTTTTGATGAGTTTAATAGTCAGGTAACTTTTGCCGGATATCGCTTCTCAGAGCGAGACTATTTAAGTATGGCCGATTATCTGGATGCAAGACAGTCCGATTATCGTCGTGCAGGCACAAAAGAAATGTATACTGTGAGCTTTAATCAGCAATTTACAGGTATTGGCGCCAGCCTATTTGTAGATTACAACCACCGTACCTATTGGAATAACTCAGTGGATGATCGCTATAATATTGCATTGGCGAAATATCTTGATATTGCTAACGTGAAAAACATTAATATTTCCGTCAACGCATATCGCAGTAAATTTAATAACTCAAATGATGATGGTGTTTATTTATCCCTGTCAGTTCCCTGGGGAGATCATGGTTCAATCGGCTTAAACAGCTCCCGTTACAAAGGGGGGAGTAGCAATCAAGTGAGCTATTTCTCAACGCTTAATGATTTCGATAGCTACCAGATCAGCGTGGGTAAAAATGGCGCTCAAAACGCCGCCAGCGGTTTTTATAGCCATGCGGGCGATAATGTACAAGTGAATGCCAATGCCAGCTATCAGGAGTTAGGATTTACTTCTGCGGGGATCGGGTTACAAGGTGGACTGACGGCTACGATGAAAGGTGGTGCACTACACCGTATTAACACTCCAGGCTCTGCACGAGTCATGGTTGATACCGATGGGGTGAGTGATGTTCCGGTGCGCGGTTTTGGTGCCGTGGCGCGCTCAAATATATTTGGCAAAGCCGTCGTGTCGGATGTAAACAACTATTATAGAAATCAA
Organism: Serratia sp. T13T92; assembly: GCF_047530105.1. Lineage (NCBI taxonomy): Bacteria > Pseudomonadati > Pseudomonadota > Gammaproteobacteria > Enterobacterales > Yersiniaceae > Serratia > Serratia sp. T13T92. The sequence continues at coordinate 51,851 of NZ_JBLJAK010000023.1, forward strand.
CTTAGTATCGACGTTAATAAGCTGAGTGATAATGCTGAAGCCATAAATACCGTAGAGCAGATAACGTTAACGGAAGGTGCTATAGGTTATCGTCATTTTAGTATTGTTCAGGGCGAAAAAGCGCTTATATACATTAGGTTGCCTGATGGGTCTTCCCCACCCTTTGGTGCAACAGTGCTGAATAAAGATAACAGAGAAGTAGGAATTGTGAATGATGATGGCAGCGTTTACTTAAGTGGTATCCAGGCTTCTGCCATTATGCAATTGCGTTGGAATGGTGCTGAACAATGTCAGATTTCATTCCCAACAAACCTCGTTACTGAGAAATTGCAAAACATTCTTTTACCCTGTATTTTTTTGAATTAAAAAAAATCAAATTAATTTATTACGGAGTTCTTTAATGAAATTTTTAAAAAACGGACTTTTTGCCACCGTGACTATTTTGGGAGTTTTCACCGCACATACGGTAAGTGCCGCGATCGCATTAGACCGCACAAGAGTCATATTTAATGGTGATGACAAATCGGTCAGCCTTAATGTCAGCAATGAGAATACAAAATTACCTTATTTAGTTCAGGCATGGATAGAAGATAGTAAGGGTAATAAAATCAATGGCCCTCTTACTATCGTGCCTCCTCTGCAACGCGTAGAACCAGGCTCTAAAAGTCAGATAAAATTACAGTCTTTGCCGGCTATTGATAGTCTGCCTAAAGATCGTGAATCATTATTTTATTTCAATATGAGAGAAATTCCGCCACGCAGCGACAAACCAAATACGTTGCAAATTGCATTGCAAACAAAAATTAAACTCTTTTACCGGCCAGCAGAAATTGTTCAGCCTGAAACATCAAGGTCTGCACCCTGGCAGGAAAGTGTCGTAATGGTTCGTGAAGGGCAACGCTATAAGTTAACTAACCCAACACCCTATTATGTGACGTTTGTCGATGCTGGAAGCACTGTTAGTAACAGTGAGAGTGAATTCCGCCCGTTAATGCTGGCACCTCTTTCATCAGATTACCTTAACGTCAGTGCTAGCAAGTTAGGGGCATCGCCAGTACTGACATATGTCAATGACTATGGCGGTCATCCAAAACTTGTTTTCCACTGCGAGGGCTCAAGCTGTAAAGCGACGCCTGTAAAAGAGTAAGCACCATCATTAGGTTGGAAGGTCACATGCTAAAAATCGCTGCTCGTGTAAGCTTACTTCTCATGGCGATAAATTTCGCTCATGCGCAAACGAACCTGCCTGGTCAATGGAACGGAGATGGCGTATCAGGAAAAATTCAAGTTCGGGGAGTACTGACCGAAGGCGCCTGTAGATTAGATCTACATTCGTCTTATCAGGAAATCGATCTTGGAACGCTGTCGGCTGCGCATTTCCAGCACGTTGGGGATCCTGGCATACCCGTACCCTTTAGTTTGATGCTTAGGGACTGCATAAGTGCTGGTACCCTGAATCGCGATGATTGGACGGGTAATAAAGTGATAGACCGTCATCAGCCCTCAGTGACCTTCTCGTTTTTAGCCCCTGCGGTTACATCAAATCCCGGGCTGGTCGCTGTGACTGGGGCTTCTGGAATAGGTCTGGCAATAAAAGATGAAAATAATAAACCTGTCAGGCTCGGTTTCAGGGGAGTACCACTGCTAGTTACACCAAAGCAGGACGCCCTTAATTTCACTATTACACCGGTGAGAACAGCGGCACCGCTTGGTGCCGGTGCATTTCGTGCCAGCCTCTTTTTCTATATGAGGTATGACTAAGAATATGAAATCTATGATTCGGCTCACCGTAATGTATCAGGTCTTCGCCCTGATCCTCGGATACAGCACTTTTTCGTGGGCTGTCCCTGCCCCGCAAAGTATTACCGTGAATATTCAGGGAAGAATTTTGGAACCTGCGCCCTGCGTCATTACGGGTACAGGAGATAAAGGCGTTATCTCGGTTGATTTTGGCAACAATGTCATGATTAACCACATTGATGGCACTCAGTACCGAATGCCTGTGAGTTACACCATAAATTGCTCAGCACAATATACTAATTCGATGATGCTAAGAGTCGTAGGAACAGTCGCAGGGTTTGGAGATGGTAATCTGCAGACCACCGTTACCGATCTGGGGATAGCCTTAACCGATGGCACAACTGCTTTTCCGGTGAATTCGTTCCTTAACTTTAGCTATCCAGTCTTACCCCAGCTTTACGCTACTTTGGTAAAACGGCCAGGGGCAACACTCAAAGGACAAGTTTTTTCCGCGACAGCGATCATGCAGGTATATTATCAATGAGTAATAAATGGCAGCAGATACTTATAAGCGCATTAGTTGGTTTTACCGTGTCTGATGCCTGTGCAGTTGATATGGAATTTAAAGGAACGCTGATTGAACCCCCTCCTTGTATAGTTAACGGCGGGAAAGATATTAACGTTTCATTTGATAAGGTCGGCATTAATAAAATTGATGGTGACAGTTATCGTAAGGAAATCAACTTCATATTAGACTGTATAGATTCTCCGCCTTGGACCATGAGTATGACATTATCATCTAGTTCTGTCGCTTCTTTTTCGCCTGGAACAATTCAGAGCACGATTAACGGACTTGGCATAAAGATTTATAGTGATGGTAAACCTATTGCATTTTCTCAACCCATTTTAATTGATCCCGCCCGTAGGCCAAAGCTTGAAGCGGTTCCACTGAGCGAATATGGTGTGACTCTCTCCGAGGGGAAGTTTACTGCATCTGCAACGTTAACAGTTCAGTATCAGTAGAAATATTAGGAAGATGAATCAATGAATGTTGGACTATTCAGAAATTTGATACTGAGTTTCATATTTATTTCATCTGGCGGGTATGCGGCGGAAAACCTTAAATTCTCCGGGGAACTGGTTAGACAACCTTGCGTACTTTCACCGGGTGATGAAAACATACCTTTGGACTTTGGTGAAATCATCGATAAATATCTTTATGCTCACGAAAGGGTGAAAAGCCAGACGATTACTATTCATTTACAGAATTGTGATACATCGCTGGCAAAAATGATTCGTGTTTCTTTTACTGGAGCAGGAAGTACCGCTCTGCCAGGTTATTTGTCGGTGAGTTCTGGTGATATGGACTCAGGATTGGCTATTGGCCTTGAAAATACGAACAACGGCGAGCCGATAAATATTAACAATGGCACAAACATGAACATTGAAATAAACCCTGGCACTATGGATATAAACTTTAATGCTTTCGTCCGTGGTGAGCCGAAAGCTATAGCCAATAAGACAATCAGCCGTGGTGTTTTTAATGCGATTCTCAATTTTAGTTTAGTTTATGAATAATTATCGATTTATTAAATAATGCTTACAGCCCCAGAATGTATAGGAAGAATAATGGTAGTACTTATTCAGGAGTATTTTTATCATGATAAATAAAATTATTAATATGGGGCGTTCCTGTTTAATCCCATTCCTTCTTGTTTTATCTCCGGCAAGTTTGGCTGAAACGGTTTCCGTCGGTCGCCTTTTTGTGACGACACCGGATAGCTCAGGTATGATGACTATTCGTGCAATCGAATGGACTGCTGCCGCACCACCTAGTGTTGTAGCTGCTTGTGACGCAAACAAAGACCCCGCTCTTGAAACATGCATGGTGGAAGCTTCTTGCGCTGTAAAAGCCGGTCTTGATTCTTCGGGGGTGATCTGGGGGCAGAAATATAGAATGACCAAAGCTGAATTGAGGAATATTGTCTATGCCAAAGTAGGTGGCCAACTACACTACGTTGGCTGTTTTACAAAAAAAGGGAGTACTTATAAATATGTCCATAGCCCATTTTTGTATATAGGTGGATTACCCTTAACGGGCGGAACAAATAATAAAAATGTTGATTTTTATATATTTGATTCGGTTGATATGATAGATCCGGCACCTAATCTGAGCTGTAAGGCAACAAGCACAAATGCGACGATAGATTTTGGTGAAATTCTCTATAATTCTGTCAATGGTTCAACAAAGAGTGCCACGATAGATATTAGTTGTACTAATGGTGATGGCTTTGCGCACATTTCTTCCGTTAGTTATGATAATACCACAGGTGTTTTACTCAGGCCGGACGGTTCCCTTAGTGCTATGATGGAATTTAATGATGTGGCAGCAGATGTGCCATCCAGCTATTATATTCAGAATAATACTTCACGCAGTCTGGTGATCAAGGCAACTTTACGCTCCACCAATGCTCTTAAAGGTGGACTTTTCAGTGGGTCACTTGTTGTTAATATCACTTATGATTAGCACCCGAAATAATAAAGCATGAAAGACTGAAAAATTGTTCAACTTCTATGCTTATCAATTTCAGAGGTTCCTAAAATGAAGCTAATAGTCAGGTTGGCCTCATTGTGCGCTCGCCTTTCCGAGCTTTATTAGAAAGGGTTACAATGGTTTTTAACTCAACCTACTGATGCATATTCAGAAAATTTCAGCAAAACGTTTACGTTGCTGTTGGCAGACTTTATTGTCTGCGCAGTAGCCATTTTGTTGGAACAATAAGCCTGCTTGTTGCAGTTGCGGCAAGCAGGGAATTCATTAAAACCCGACGCACACTGGCGTATCGACACGCATCACCGAGTCTTGGGCAAATTGTTGCTTATAGCGGGTGCGCAACGCCTCAATATTTTGCTCACTGGCCGCATCAGGGCTATGGATCAACATCAACGCCTTGCTGTTTTCCCGCGCCAGCTTGCCATCGTTCCCCAACCATTGCCCTTTGGCATCAAACACCGATAACCCTTCTTTAAAGCGCGGGGTTACCTGTTGATCGACAAAGGTCTGCCATTCCGCCGCCGTAATTACCGGCCCAGCCGGGCGATTCAAACCAAAATAGAGCGTGGTTTGGGTCATCGGTTCGCCGGTGCTACACGTTGCTGCAGGTTTTAACGGTGATGCCTTTTGCACAGGCGCTACGCAGCCGCTCAACAGCAAGGTTATGGCGACGGCGGCTGCCAATATCGGGGTGTTTTTCATCTCGCTTTCATATTCCTTAAATAATCATCAACAGATACTAACTAAAAATTTCTAATGTGTTGTAAAAATCACAAGTAGCACTAGAGACTAGTAATAAGCAAAAATCACCTATTTTGCATTAGGTAAAGTAATTCGAAAGCGACACCAACAAAAAAACTCAGTGGTGCGTTGCCACCAGGCTCGTTACCCTCCGGTGTTGACACTTTTACCCTCCGACCCTGTGAATCCCCCTATGTTACTGAGCATTCTTTATATCATCGGTATCACCGCAGAAGCCATGACCGGCGCGTTAGCCGCAGGCCGCCGCCAAATGGATTTGTTTGGCGTGATTTTTATCGCTTCCGCTACCGCCATTGGCGGGGGCTCGGTGCGTGATATGCTGCTTGGGCACTTCCCGCTGAGCTGGGTAAAACACCCTGAGTATATTGTTATCATAGCCATAGCGGCAATTATCACCACCTGGATGGCTCCCCTGATGCGCCACCTGCGCCATCTGTTCCTGGTGTTGGACGCCGTTGGGCTGATCGTTTTCTCGATCATCGGCGCGCAGGTGGCTCTGGATATGGGCCATGCCCCACTGATCGCAGCGATTGCCGCCGTGATCACCGGCGTTTTCGGCGGCGTGCTGCGCGATATGTTCTGCAACCGTATCCCGCTGGTTTTCCAGAAGGAAATCTATGCAGGCATCGCTTTTGCCGCTGCCTGGCTGTATATCGGCCTGCAATACCTTAACTTGCCGCATAACATGGTGATTATTATTACCCTGGTTGCTGGCCTCAGCGCTCGCCTGATCGCACTGCGCTTTCGCCTTGGCTTGCCGGTGTTTAACTATCAGCATCCCGATCATTAATTCGCGAACGCATCGCCAAGCGGTTCGGCACGATCGGGAATCGCATCAAAGCCGCTGATATGGTGCTGCTGCAAGGTTTGAACCAGTGCCAGAAAGGCAGGGTATTGCAAAAATTCCTGCACTTTTCTGGCTTTTTGCGCACCCAAGCCAGCAAGTTCCTGCCACTGTGCCAACGTCATCTGCTGTAGCTGCCGCCAATTTTGTAGCGTTGCCAGCTGTGATGACGAAATTGGCACGCCGAGGGCGATCGGCCAACGCTCGAAAGGTTGCCGCTGCGCCAGACGAAATTGGCGATAAAGGGCCTGTGCACGCTTTGCCCCCAAGCTGGGCACCGCGCTGAGCTGTTCCGGGGTTAATTCCATCCAATCCAGCAGGTTATTCACCAATCCCTGATCGACCAGCACCTGCCAGCCAGCTTTATTCAACCCGATGATGTTCAGCCCATTGGCACTGCTCAACCAAACCAGCCGCGCCAGAAACTGCTGGCGGCATCCGGGCTGCAAGGTAAAGCAGCTCAGCGCATGATAATTCTCCGGTTTTGGCGCAATGGGTGTTGCCCTGGCAACCTCACGCCAGACCACCTGTTTCAAATGCGGGATGCCATGCCCCATCAGGCTAATCGCAATATGATCGCCTGGCACGATGTCCCATTTTTGCCACAGGGCCAGCGAGCCCACGTTAACCCGCCGGATCCATTTATCGTCCATACGCACCGGATCCAGGCGTAGCATCACGGCAATTTTGCCGGTACGGCCTATGGCAAACTCAACATCCGTGACTCTGGCCACTTGCTGGACCGGGGGATATTTCCAGGCAGCCGCCCAGTCATTGGGTTTGGCCTGCCAGTAGCGCCCCTGAGGTTCTTGCCCTTGGTGGATCACCACGCCATCAGTGACAAACGGCAAAGGGTCACTGTACCAAGCAGCCCGCCACTGCTCCACCTCCGCCAACGTGGTGACCGGCTGTGAATATTGCTGCGGCAGCGTAAAACCCATGGCGGCAAGCTGTTGCAAACGTTCGGCCATGGTTGGCGGGCCATCGGGCCACGCCCAGACGAACAGGCCAAGCTGCTCAAGTTGCGCAGTGCGCGGATTACGCATCAGCATCCCGGCAACCTTGGAGCGGGCGTTGATGCCCCCTTGAGCTTGCTGGTGATGATCGTTCACCATCAGGAACAGCTCCCCTTGCAGTACCAAATTGGCCGTAACCTCCGGTAAAACGTTGGGGATAGCGGGGATCGCCTTGACCTTTTCCAGCCAGTTTTCCCCCTTCTGCCCATCTCCCCGGCTAATGGCGTTCACCAATACGCCTTGCCGGTAAACCAAAGTGACCGCCACACCATCAACCTTGGGTTGCACCCACAGATCGTGACGGCCCTGCATCCATTGTTCTACGGCACGCGAGTTGCGCAGTTTACGCAATCCGGTGTGGGCCACCGGATGCGGTACTTTGCCCGCTGGCAATGGCCGCGTATCCTCTTCCCCTGCACCGACACAACGCCGCCAATCTTGCAGTTGCTGCAACAGGCTGTCGTAGAGTTCGTCGTCGATTGGGCTGTTGCCCAGGCGATAATAAGCCTCATCCCATCGCCCCAGTTGATCATCCAGCGCCGTAATTTCCGCCTGTAAGCGCTCTGGCGACCACACTGGACAGTCTCCAGCCCATGCCGAGCTACACAGCATTCCAACCAACACTAGCGCCCGGTAAATACCTCTCCACATTGAGCACCTCCTTGCTTCCCGACAGTAAATACTCAATCGCCTTTACTGGCTAACGCCAAAAACCGGAGGTGCGAAACGCTTTCCAAAACGAATGCGCATTTGCTGAAAACGGCAAAAATTCCCAGATCCGCCGCGCAAATTGACTTTTTCACGCTGTTTTTAGCAGAAAGCGACGGCCAAAATGCGAGCTAACGCTGCATACCGCCCGTTAGCCGTGTATACTGTGCGGAGAATTTACACATCCGCTGTAACTGACTCATCAACCGCTAGCAACGAACATCATCATGGCTCAAGGCACGCTTTATATTGTCTCTGCCCCAAGTGGCGCAGGGAAATCAAGTCTGATTCAGGCTTTGTTAAAGACGCAACCGCTGTACGATACGCAGGTTTCGGTTTCACACACCACGCGCGATAGCCGCCCGGGTGAAAATCACGGCGAGCACTACTTTTTCGTCTCCAAAGACGAATTCCGCCGGATGATTGAGCAGGATGCGTTTCTTGAGCACGCAGAAGTGTTCGGCAACTATTACGGTACGTCCCGCGCGGCCATCGAGCAGGTACTGTCGACCGGCGTTGACGTCTTCCTGGATATTGACTGGCAGGGCGCACAGCAGATCCGTGCCAAAATGCCCCAGGCGCGCAGCATCTTTATTCTGCCGCCGTCGAAGGAAGAGCTTGGCCGCCGCCTGCGTGGCCGTGGGCAAGATGCGGATGACGTGATCGCCAAGCGCATGGCGCAGGCCGTCGCGGAGATGACGCATTTCGCAGAGTATGATTATTTAATCGTGAATGACGATTTCGATCTGGCCCTGTCCGATCTGAAGACCATTATTCGCGCCGAACGCTTGCGTTTGGGCCGTCAAATGCTGCGGCATGATGCTTTAATCAGCAAACTATTGGCAGACTGAAGACAGTTTCAGTATTATGCCCAGTCTTTTCGTCACCTGTGGAGTAGCACAAATATGGCACGCGTAACTGTTCAAGACGCTGTAGAGAAAATTGGTAACCGTTTTGACCTGGTGTTGGTCGCTGCTCGTCGGGCACGTCAAATCCAGACCGGTGGTAAGGATGCACTGGTACCTGAAGAGAATGATAAGTACACCGTTATCGCTCTGCGCGAAATCGAAGAAGGCCTGATCAACAGCCAGATCCTCGATGTTCGTGAGCGCCAGGAGCAGCAAGAGCAGGAAGCCGCAGAGATCCAGGCGGTTACCGCGATTGCTGAAGGTCGTCGTTAATTAGACTGTGAGTCTGCCTTGTACCTGTTTGAAAGCCTGAATCTGCTGATTCAACGTTACTTGCCTGAGGAGCAGATTAAGCGCCTCAAACAGGCATACCTCGTCGCACGTGATGCTCACGAGGGACAGACACGCTCCAGTGGTGAGCCCTACATTACTCACCCGGTTGCCGTGGCCTGTATTCTGGCGGAAATGCGTCTCGATCATGAGACGCTGATGGCAGCCCTGCTGCACGACGTCATCGAAGACACCCCGGCCACCTATCAGGATATGGAACAACTGTTTGGCAAAAGCGTTGCCGAACTGGTTGAGGGCGTATCCAAGCTAGACAAGTTAAAATTCCAGGATAAGAAAGAAGCGCAGGCGGAGAACTTCCGCAAGATGATCATGGCGATGGTGCAGGATATCCGCGTCGTGCTGATCAAGCTGGCAGACCGCACCCACAACATGCGAACGCTTGGCTCGCTGCGCCCGGACAAACGGCGGCGTATCGCCCGTGAAACCCTGGAAATCTATAGCCCACTGGCCCACCGCCTGGGTATTCATCATCTGAAAACCGAGCTGGAAGAGCTGGGTTTTGAAGCGCTTTACCCGAACCGCTACCGCGTCATCAAAGAAGTGGTGAAAGCCGCGCGCGGTAACCGTAAGGAGATGATCCAGAAAATCCTCTCCGAGATCGAAGGGCGTTTGACCGAAGCGGGTATCCCCTGTCGCGTCAGCGGCCGGGAAAAGCACCTCTACTCCATCTACTGCAAGATGCACCTGAAAGAACAGCGCTTCCATTCCATCATGGATATTTACGCGTTCCGGGTGATCGTCAAGGAAGTGGATACCTGCTACCGGGTGCTGGGCCAGGCACACAGCCTGTATAAGCCGCGCCCGGGCCGGGTAAAAGACTATATCGCCATTCCCAAGGCTAACGGCTATCAATCGCTGCATACCTCACTGATCGGCCCGCACGGCGTGCCGGTTGAGGTACAGATCCGTACCGAAGATATGGATCAGATGGCCGAAATGGGGGTCGCCGCGCACTGGGCCTATAAAGAAAAGGAACAGGGCGAAACCGGCGGCACTACCGCACAGATCCGCGCCCAGCGCTGGATGCAGAGCCTGCTGGAGCTGCAACAAAGCGCCGGTAGCTCGTTTGAATTTATTGAAAGCGTAAAATCCGATCTGTTCCCCGATGAGATTTACGTTTTCACCCCGGAAGGGCGCATTGTCGAGCTGCCTGCCGGTGCCACACCGGTCGACTTTGCCTACGCCGTGCATACCGATATCGGCCACGCCTGCGTTGGTGCACGTGTCGATCGCCAGCCGCATCCGTTGTCACAAGCTTTAGCCAGTGGCCAGACGGTAGAGATCATCACCGCTCCGGGTGCCCGGCCAAATGCTGCCTGGCTGAACTTTGTGGTGAGCTCCAAAGCCCGCGCCAAGATCCGCCAGATGTTGAAAAACCTCAAGCGCGATGATTCGGTCAGCCTGGGCCGCCGTTTGCTCAACCATGCACTCGGGGGCAGCCGTAAACTTTCGGAAGTGCCGCCAGAGAATATCCAGCATGAGCTGGACCGCATGAAGCTGGCCACGCTGGACGATCTGCTGGCAGAAATCGGCCTCGGCAATGCCATGAGCGTGGTAGTCGCGAAGAACCTGCAGGGCGATCAGTCCAGCCTGGGCTCCTCGAACGGCGTGCGCAACCTGGCCATCAAAGGCGCCGATGGCGTCCTGATCACCTTTGCCAAGTGCTGCCGCCCAATTCCAGGCGACCCGATTATTGCCCATGTCAGCCCGGGCAAGGGCCTGGTGGTTCACCATGAATCCTGTCGTAATATCCGCGGCTACCAGAAAGAGCCAGAGAAATTCATGGCGGTCGAGTGGGATATGGAAACCGAGCAGGAGTTCATTGCGGAAATCAAAGTGGACATGTTCAACCATCAAGGTGCGTTGGCCAACCTCACGGCGGCGATCAACGCGGCCGAATCGAATATTCAGAGCCTGAATACCGAAGAGAAAGATGGCCGGGTCTACAGCGCCTTTATCCGCCTGACCACCCGCGATCGCATCCACCTGGCAAATATTATGCGTAAGATCCGTATCATGCCGGATGTGATTAAAGTTAACCGTAACCGAAACTAGCGCCTATGAGCCCCGAACGCTATGCGCGGATTTGTGAAATGCTGGCCACCCGGCAGCCCGATCTGACGGTCTGCCTGGAACAGGTTCACAAACCGCATAACGTCTCCGCGATTATCCGTACCGCCGATGCCGTCGGCGTACATCAGGTGCATGCCGTGTGGCCTACTCCACGGATGCGTACCCTAGTCTCCTCCGCTGCTGGCAGCAATAGCTGGGTGTGCGTAAAAACCCACCCCACCATCGCCGATGCGGTCACGCATCTGAAAGGCCAAGGGATGCAGATCCTGGCAACTCACCTTTCTGCCCGCGCCGTCGATTTTCGCGAAATAGACTATACCCGCCCTACCTGCATACTGCTGGGGCAGGAAAAAACCGGCATCACCGAAGAGGCGCTAGCCTTGGCCGATCAGGACATTATCATTCCGATGATCGGTATGGTGCAGTCGCTGAACGTCTCTGTCGCTGCGGCTCTGATCCTGTATGAGGCCCAACGCCAGCGGCAAAACGCCGGTATGTATCGCCGCGATCTCAGCGCGTTAGATGAGCAGGAACAGCAACGCCTGCTGTTTGAAGGCGGTTACCCGGTGTTAGCCAACGTGGCCAAACGTAAAAAGCTGCCGCGCCCGCAGATTGACGATCAAGGCCAAGTGGTTGCCGACGCCGAATGGTGGGCAGCCATGCAGGCAACGACGGTACGCCGATGAAAGGCCGCCTGCTGGATGCCGTCCCACTCACTACGCTTTCCGGGGTTGGAGCCAGCCAGGCGGGGAAACTGGCCAAAATCGGCCTGAATACCATCCAGGATCTGCTGCTTCACCTCCCGTTACGTTACGAAGACCGCACCCGCCTCTACCCAATCAACGATCTGCTGCCGGGGATTTTTGCCACGGTGGAAGGGGAAGTGCTGCGCAGCGATATCAGTTTTGGCCGCCGCCGCATGCTCACCTGCCAGATCAGCGACGGCACCGGCATCCTGACTATGCGCTTCTTCAACTTCAACGCGGCGATGAAGAACAGCCTGGCAACCGGCCGCCACGTAACGGCCTATGGCGAAGTCAAACGCGGCACCCACGGCGCAGAAATTATCCACCCGGAATACCGTGTCCAGGGGGAAAACAGCGAGGTCGAGCTGCAAGAAGCCCTGACGCCGGTGTATCCCACCACCGAAGGGATCCGCCAAGCCACGCTGCGCAAGTTGACCGATCAGGCGCTGGAGTTGCTGGATACCTGTGCGATTGCCGAGCTGCTGCCGCCGGAATTAAGCGGCGGTTTAATGAGCCTGCCACAGGCGCTGCATATGCTGCACCGTCCGCCGCCGGATATCCAACTGGCTGATTTGGAGCAGGGCAAGCACCCGGCACAAAAACGCCTGATCCTTGAAGAGCTGCTGGCACATAACTTAAGCATGTTGGCCGTCCGCGCCGGAGCGCAAAGCTACCGGGCATTATCGCTAACGCCTGACGATCGGCTGAAAAACCGCTTCCTGGCCCAGCTCCCCTTCTCGCCTACCGGTGCACAAACGCGGGTTGTGGCAGATATTGAAGCCGATCTGCAAAAAGGTTTCCCGATGATGCGCCTGGTGCAGGGCGACGTCGGCTCAGGTAAAACCCTGGTTGCTGCCCTGGCCGCACTACGCGTCATTGCTCACGGCAAACAAGTGGCGCTGATGGCTCCCACCGAATTGCTCGCCGAACAACACGCTAATAACTTCCGCCAGTGGTTTGAACCCTTGGGGATTGAGGTGGGTTGGTTGGCCGGCAAGCAAAAAGGCAAGGCACGCCTCGCCCAACAGGAAGCTATTGCCAGCGGCCAGGTGTCGATGGTGGTAGGGACGCACGCCATTTTCCAGGAGCAGGTGCAGTTCAATGGCCTGGCCCTGGTGATTATCGATGAACAACACCGCTTTGGTGTGCATCAGCGGCTGGCGCTGTGGGAGAAAGGCGAAGAACAAGGGTTCCATGCTCATCAGTTGATCATGACCGCCACGCCAATCCCGCGCACGCTGGCGATGACCGCCTACGCCGATCTGGACACCTCGGTAATCGATGAATTGCCGCCGGGCCGTACGCCGGTGACAACGGTGGCGATCCCCGATACACGCCGGGCCGATATTATCCAGCGGGTGAAAAGCGCCTGTATCGAAGAAGGCCGTCAGGCGTATTGGGTCTGCACGCTGATCGAAGAGTCTGATTTGCTGGAAGCCCAAGCCGCAGAAGCAACCTGGGAAGAACTGAAGATTGCGCTGCCGGAACTGAAGGTAGCGCTGGTGCATGGCCGCATGAAGTCAGCGGAGAAGCAGGCAGTGATGCAGGCCTTCAAGCAGGGCGAACTGCAATTGCTGGTTGCCACCACGGTGATTGAGGTGGGGGTCGACGTACCAAACGCCAGCCTGATGATCATAGAAAACCCGGAGCGGCTTGGCCTGGCCCAGTTGCACCAGCTGCGTGGCCGGGTTGGCCGTGGTGCGGTAGCCTCTCACTGCGTGCTGCTGTATAAAACCCCACTCAGCAAAACCGCCCAAAAACGCCTGCAGGTGCTGCGCGACAGTAACGATGGCTTTGTGATTGCTCAGCAAGATTTGGAAATTCGTGGACCAGGTGAGCTATTGGGGACGCGCCAAACCGGCAGTGCAGAGTTTAAAGTGGCCGATTTGTTGCGCGATCAGGCCATGATCCCCGAAGTTCAGCGCGTTGCGCGCCATATTCACCAGCAGTATCCACAGCATGCGCATGCCTTAATTGAGCGCTGGCTGCCGGAAACCGCTCGCTACTCCAACGCCTAATCAATTAACCCCTCTTGTCACCAAGAGGGGTTATCATCGCTTAACCGAACACCGGCAGCATCAGATACAGCTTAATCACGATGGCGTTAGCGATATCGATAAAGAACGCGCCCACCATCGGCACCACCAAAAATGCCAGATGCGAAGGGCCGAAACGATCGGTGATCGCCTGCATGTTGGCAATGGCCGTTGGCGTCGCCCCCATGCCAAAACCACAGTGCCCCGCAGCCAGCACGGCAGCATCGTAGTTTTTACCCATCACGCGGTAGGTCACGAAGATGGCATACAGTGCCATGACCAGCGTCTGCACTGCCAGGATCGCCAGCATTGGCAAGGCTAGCGAAGCCAACTCCCACAGGCGCAGGCTCATCAACGCCATCGCCAGGAACAGCGACAGGCTCACGTTACCCAACACGGAGACCGCACGCTCAAACACCTGGTAGAAGCCCGTTGCCGACAGGGTGTTACTGAGGATCACGCCGACAAACAGCACGCAGACAAAGGTCGGCAGTTCGAAGGCGGTACCATTCAATAACCCGGCAATAAAGTTACCGAGGCTCAGGCAGATGGCAATCATGGCGATGGTTTCTACCATCACCAGCGAGGTGATCAGACGGCCACTTTCCGGCTTTTCAAAGCCGCTCGGCTGCACGCTGTCATCCGGTGTGCCTTCCGGCGTTGAAGAGTGTTTCACCAGATAGCGAGCCACTGGGCCACCAATCAGGCCGCCCAGCACCAGACCAAAGGTGGCGCATGCCATGGCCACTTCGGTGGCATTCTCAAACCCATAGCGCTCGATGAACACCTTGCTCCAGGCCGCCCCGGTGCCATGCCCGCCCGAAAGCGTAATCGAGCCCGCAATCAGCCCCATTAACGGATCCAGCCCCAGCATTTTCGCCATGCCGATACCGATGGCATTCTGTACCAACAGCAGACCCAGTACCACAAACAGGAACACGACCAATGCCTTGCCCCCCGCCCGCAGACGCGCCAGGTTGGCATTCAGGCCGATAGTGGCGAAGAAGGCCAGCATCAATGGGTCTTTCAGCGACATATCAAAGCCGATTTCCCAGTTCACCGTTTTCTTCAAAACCAAGAGCAGGACCGCCACCAGTAAACCACCAGCAACGGGAGCAGGAATAGTATATTTTCTCAGCAGAGGAATGGAGCGCACGCATTTGCCCCCAAGCAACAGGACCAGCGTGGCGGCAACTAACGTGCCGTAAGTATCGAGATGAAACATCTAGCTACTCCGTGTAGTAATTAAATCCAATAAATTAATAAGTTATAAAATTTACTCAGTTTTTTAACTTGATGAAGGGGGGATTAAAAGTAAAAACGGCTAATAACACAAGAAAAAATGAACGAAAATGCGACATTAATGGGTTCAGCATCGTAAAAAATATTAATGCGCAACCGTTTGCTTTTGTGAAGCAGATCATTAAAATGCCTTCTTTGCCGCCTTTGGGAAAGCCACACCATGTCCAGCCAAACCGCCGAGCTTGATGCCGCGCAAAAAGCATCAGCCCCCGTTTCACACAATAGTGAACTGATTTACCGCCTGGAAGACCGCCCGCCGCTGCCGCAAACATTGTTTGCCGCCAGTCAGCATTTGCTAGCGATGTTTGTTGCCGTGATCACCCCGGCCCTGTTGATCTGCCAGGCGCTTGGCCTGCCAGCGCAGGATACGCAGCACATCATCAGCATGTCGCTGTTCGCTTCCGGTTTGGCCTCGATACTGCAAATCAAAACCTGGGGCCCGGTGGGGTCTGGCCTGCTGTCCATTCAGGGCACCAGCTTCAACTTTGTCTCACCATTGATTATGGGCGGGCTGGCACTGAAAAACGGCGGCGCAGACGTGCCCACCATGATGGCAGCGTTGTTTGGCACCTTGATGGTCGCCTCTTGTACCGAAATCCTGCTGTCGCGCGTACTGCATCTGGCACGCCGCATCATTACCCCGCTGGTCTCCGGCATTGTGGTGATGATTATCGGCCTGTCGCTGATCCAGGTCGGGCTGACCTCTATCGGTGGCGGCTATGCGGCGATGGGCGATCACACCTTCGGCGCGCCCAAGAATCTGCTGCTGGCAGGCGCGGTGCTGGTAGTGATTATTCTGCTTAACCGCCAGCGTAACCCTTACCTGCGCGTCGCTTCGTTGGTGATCGCCATGGCCGTGGGTTATCTGTTGGCCTGGGCCATGGGCATGCTGCCGGAAACCGAACCGGCCACCCAAACAACCTTGATCACCGTTC
This sequence comes from Serratia sp. T13T92, assembly GCF_047530105.1. Lineage (NCBI taxonomy): Bacteria > Pseudomonadati > Pseudomonadota > Gammaproteobacteria > Enterobacterales > Yersiniaceae > Serratia > Serratia sp. T13T92. The sequence goes on from NZ_JBLJAK010000023.1 coordinate 67,826, forward strand.
CTACCCCGCTGTATTACGGCCTGGGCTTTGACTGGAACCTGTTGCTGCCGCTGATGCTGATCTTTATGGTCACGTCGCTGGAAACCATCGGTGATATCACCGCTACCTCCGACGTTTCTGAACAGCCGGTCAGTGGCCCGCTATATATGAAGCGCCTGAAAGGCGGTGTGCTGGCCAACGGCCTGAACTCGATGCTGTCGGCGGTGTTCAACACCTTCCCGAACTCCTGCTTTGGTCAGAACAACGGGGTGATCCAGCTGACCGGCGTTGCCAGCCGCTACGTCGGTTTTGTGGTGGCACTGATGCTGATCCTGCTGGGGCTGTTCCCGGCCGTTGCCGGTTTTGTGCAGCATATTCCTGAACCGGTGTTGGGCGGCGCGACCATCGTGATGTTTGGTACCATTGCAGCCTCCGGCGTGCGTATCGTTTCCCGCGAGAAGTTAAACCGCCGCGCCATCATGATTATGGCGCTGTCGCTGGCCGTCGGTATGGGGGTTTCCCAACAGCCGCTGATCTTGCAGTTTGCACCGGACTGGCTGAAAACCCTGCTTTCTTCCGGTATCGCCGCCGGTGGTATCACCGCCATTGTGCTGAACCTGCTGTTCCCACCAGAAGAAAAATAAGCACTTCCCGCAGCAAACCAACGGCCATTGGCAAACCGCTACTGGCCGTTTTTTTATTGTCTTTCAGGCCATTGCCCTTGAGCTGGCGGGCTAATTGCGGCATAAACAGGGTATCTTTTCTGTCCGCTACGGATCCACACGATGAGATTTATCGGAAAACTATTGATCACGTTGCTGCTGCTGATAGTGCTGGCCATTGTGCTGCTCTACGTAGTGGGGCAAACCCGCTGGGCCGCAGGCTGGTTGAGTCACTGGATCAGCGATCGTGGTGATTACCAACTGTCGGTAGAAAAAATAACGCATTCGTGGAGCAAACCAGGGCAGCTCAGCCTAGAGGGCGTAACCCTCGCCCGAGCCAACCAACCGCAACTCTTGGCGGCCAAGCAGGTCGATATGGCTTTCAGCCTGCGGCAAATTACCGAGCCACGCTATTTCGATAGCATCACGCTACGCGACGGCACCTTAAACGTTCAGCCTTTGCAGGGCGCACCGCTGCCAATACAGGCCGATGTGCTGCAACTGAGCAATATGGCACTGCAATCTAATGATGAGAGCTGGCAGCTTAACGCGCAGAAGGTCAATGCCGGGATCAACCCGTGGCAGCCAACGGCAGGCCATTTACTCGGGGATAACAATCAGTTCCAGTTCAGCGCCGGTTCGATGGTGGTCAACGGTATTCCAGCCTCGCAGGTGTTGATCCAGGGCGAAATCAAGCAAAACCAGCTGATATTGAGCGACTTTGGTGCCGATCTGGCACAGGGCGATCTCACCGGTGTAGCAAGCCGAGCTGCCGATGGCAGTTGGTTGGTTGAACGACTGCGGCTGAGCAACGTCCGCCTACAAGTACCAATGACGCTAGAACAGTTCTGGAGCCGCTTCACGGCGTTGCCACCCATTACGTTGAAACGCTTTGATCTGATTAACGCCCGCCTGGAAGGTAACGCCTGGGCGGCGAACGATCTCGATCTGTCGATGCAAAATATCACCTTCCAACAAGGGGATTGGAGCAGTCAGGATGGCGCGATCAACTTCACCGCCGACGACCTGATCAATGGCAACTTCCATCTCATCGATCCGATTATGGATATGCAGCTCTCACCAGCCGGTATTGCCATTGGCCAGTTCAGCACCCGCTGGGAAGGTGGATTGCTGCGGACCACCGGCAACTGGCTGCGCGCCAATAAGCGCCTGCAACTCAACGAGGTAGCCGTCTCTGCGCTGGAGTACACCTTGCCCAGCAACTGGCGTGAACTCTGGTTACAGCCGCTGCCAAGCTGGCTGGCGGAGGTGTACGTCGCCAAGATGAGCACCAACCGTAACCTGATCATCGATATCAACCCGGATTTCCCCTTCCAGCTCACCTCGCTGGATGGTAACGGCAGCAATCTGCTGTTGGCCAGTGACCATCAGTGGGGGATTTGGTCCGGCTCGCTGAAACTCAACGCCGGTGGTGCCACCTTTAACAAGATCGACGTACGCCGCCCTTCGCTGGCGTTGGATGCGGATGCACAGCAGATCAACGTTACCGAGCTGAGCGCCTTTATGCCCGATGGCCTGTTGGATGCCAAGGCCAATGTCAGCCAACTGCCCGGTAAGCCGTTCACCCTATCCCTTAACGGACGCTCGGTGCCTGTGAATACCTTGCAGCAATGGGGTTGGCAGCATGTGCCGCTGGAGGGGGATGGAAATCTGCAGTTACAGCTGAAGGGATTACTCAACAGCGATGGGCCGTTTAAAGCGTCTTTGAAGGGCCAGTTGCAAGCTACCAGCAAGGATGGGCAGACTCTGGAGCAGCAGGTACCGTGAACTGATGTTGAATACCGCTGCTTCTGGAGTGATCTGGTGGCAGCGGCAAGAGATTGGCGTTTGCAGAAACAAAAATCCCGGCTAATTTGGTCGGGATTCATTACCTAACCAAAGAGCTACTACTTACTGATATATAAGGTTTTACATGTATTATGACTTTCGTAATAAGCCCATTAGTCATTACTTCAGCAAACAAATACTCCCCTGAATTGTCACTTTTTATACTGAATTAGCTAACCCCATCAATGGCGTTACGTACACATTCATTTCCATCAAGTTTTATGATGTACTGAATCCATCCCTCTACAACACTGAAAAAGAAGTCGATGCAAAGCCCTTTTTCATCTTTAGCCGTATATAAGTAACTTACATTATCTCGATCAAAGTAAGTTGGCACTTATCTGCCAACTTAAAAGATCACTACCTAAGCCATGGCGATTCATATCTCGCGGAGCGGTAATCAGAAAATTTCTGTTTCGTGATTTGCGATCCATATTGTTGAGTCGCGATAATTTTTATTAGTAGCTGATATCAGCGAGCACTTATCTGCATTTCCCTCAGTAGTATATGAACAATTTTCTTTCACATAGACCGTCATATTAGGGTATTTTGAGACCAATTCCATGTCTTGAAACTGCTCGCTTCCGGCTTGGTAAAAGAAGCGTTTGTCATTTTGGTTTCGGAAGTCTTTTACGCGCACAGGGAATTGTCTATTACCATATTCATATCGGACTGCTACGGCACCAGTTTCTCTGTCCACCATTGTTTCAAGCAACCCTCGAACATTATAGGTCAGAGTGAATTTGCCCTCTTCATTCTCAAGCTCAGTGATTTCACAACGCTTATTAACTGCACCTGTAATTCGCTGTCCCTTAAAAGAAGATAACACTCCATCTTTGTTTACTAAATGGAACTCCCGATTATTGGCTTTATCAAGCATATTTATGCTAGTAAAGCATCCGCTGCGGTCATAGCTGACTTCTGTCGTTGCCATCAGTTTACCATGAACATCACGAATCCACTGGAGGCTATGTTTTACGTCTCCGTTTGAAGCATCATGATCGAACAAAATAGCTGCGTTTAAGACTGCTGGTTTGAATACTGTTAATGCATGGGCATGAACTGACACAGTCAACCATATAATACTTAAGAGTACCTTTATTTTCATTGTAATTTCCTTATTGATTTAAATTCACTCTAAATAGATGCTTTACTTCTCATCATACGAGGCCCATTCCGACGGGATGTTCATGTAACCTTTCTCCACTGCTCGGATTTTCACCATTGAGTGCTGCATGTCACATGGTGGTTTAGTTAAGTTGTAGCGCCCGCTTATCGCTCATGACTGCCTTTCGATCTCACGGTGAACGATATGAGCTTCCTTTAACGTCAACTTTATTGCCAGTAAGCCTCTCAATAAATTCAATTGCGTCTGGGTCGCCATGCCAGGCCATGCAATTTAAACAATCGCCTCCACAATCAAGATTGAGGGTTTCTGGTATTTTGCTCATTGGCTGACTGCAGGTCAGGCAGTTGTTAGTTTCCATTGGGAGGGCATCCTTTTTTTTCAAATCAAACTGTTCAATATTGCCTACATACCACAATGTAAGACCGCTTCGCTCGAAACCGTCATAGGACAGCAATGAGCGAAAAGCGGAAGTTCATACCTTTCTGGGCCTTGTTGAATAAATCAGATTTGGACAAAAGAATCCCTTGAATGTGCATATACCTCAGGCAACTCGTACACTTTTTGGCATACCCGCGAGCGTCATCTTGTTCATTGCACGGATCATCACCATAGCCTAACCGACCTGCGCATCATAGTCACGCAGCGTAAGGTACCCGCCCGGTGTGATCCGGTTGCAGCGGCGGGAAGTGGCAGTATTTTGAGTTTAGGAGCCCCCCGACGACATGTCGGGGGCTATGAACTAACGGATCTTAAATAACCAAAGGATAAAACCTGCAATAAATCCTAACCCAGCCATTTTCAGGTAGATATGTATATTAGTTTTTATGAACTCTATAATACCTTCCCCTCCACTAACCCAATAACCAAGAACATGAAAAATTAAGCTCATAAAAAAAAGCATAAGAGAAAATGCACAGGAAAGATAAATCATTACGAACCTTGATTCATTTCGCATCATTATTACCCCCTGTATTCTTTAAATAACCATCAACTCCTTTATTAAAGGATTCTAAAGCAGAAGAACCGCCAATGTTAACGGCAACAGAGGGAACCGAACTCTGTGGTGCTGGCTTGGTTATGGTCCACACTCCTGTTGGCACCCACTCGTACTGTTTTGATATCAGATTAAGCACCTTATCAAAAGGTACTTTTAGAATGTTACCAGCAACATACCCCACTGATGCACCAGTTTTACCCACTATCGCCCCCATAAACGGATCATCACCTTTCATCTCGGCTTGGTAATAACCACCGGCTGCATTCCATGTCACTGTTGGGTTATACCCCTTACCCGCAGTAATTGCTCCAATCACTCCAGAGCCGATCACGTCAGAGAGTTTCACTTCACCAGTCGTGCCGTATTGAATACCAGCATAAACTCCAGCAGATACACCTACCACGATTAACTGCTCTTTACCTTTAGTAACAGCATTCGTGAGAATAGCTTTCCCCCCCATCACCGCAACCGGCCATGATGTCGGATCGCTGATAACGGATAATAGTAGGCCGGGAGCTTATACAGCTAATCGATATTGAGTTTAAGATTATTGGCCGAAGTTTTTCCATGCTAGAGCATGTTTTTTTGACTCAACATGCAGATAAGCTTCGATTTCTTTCCAAACTGACTCATTTTCATCAGATGCTGTAACTAACGATTCAACAAGTCCAGTTGCAACCGCTGTTGCTAACTCATCATTATCAGACCTCATACCTGTTTCAATGTGCTGGAACAGGGCTGATTTCTCCGAGTGATTTAATGAAGCCAACTGGTTTACCAATGCTTTACCCACTAGAGAAAACAATAAGATCGTCGATGGAGGTTCTGGCAACCAATACTCAACACATCTATTTACTTCATTCTTTATATACTCTGACGCTTGAGTAAAAAAACTCAAGTAATCATCAATATAATTATCCATCATTACTTACCCTTAAGAGCATTTTGCATGTCTTTCAGAACGTTTTCCGCCGCCGCTCTATCACTCGAAGAAGCTTAAGGATTCTTATTTAACCAATCCTGAATCGCTTTAGAATATGTTTGGGCGCCCCCTGCCAGCGACTTTTTCGCCAGTAGCTAACTCGTAACGAACTGCATCAGCCCGCTCTTTTTCTTCTCATCCAACCGATAGCTGGACTGTTCTTCCGTCGCCGCCACGATCTCGACGTTGTTGCCTGCTTGCAGGTTAACCTTGCCGTCACCAACAACCGAAGACCCCTTCACCGTCAGATCGTTACCCGCAGACAGAGACACGTTGTCGCCGCTCAGCAGCGTGCCTTTTTCCTGCGTGGCGTAATCTTCCCGCACCGTGTGGGTGGTGGTCTTTGACAGGAACCCTTTCTTGGTCTTGGTTTCTTCGAAGAAGGAGTAGTCGCTTTCGGTGGCGCTGTTGAGGGCGCTTATCAAACACTACATATGGCTATCGTTATCAGGGTTCAGAAGTTAACAGAGGTCGATCGAATAGATGGAAGCGGTTGTTATAACCATGAGGTGAGGAAGATAAAAGGCAAGCTACCGCCCTGCCTTGGCATCCTTGCCTGCTCATTAGTCATAGTACCAACAAGATCCCTTGCTGCCATTAGCTGTTTAATTCAATTGCCTTTACTACCGGCCAGCAGATCGAAGTGATCACCAAGCCGGGTCAGTTGATCATCCGCGTCGTTACGCAGTAACAGGGAGGTTCATCATGGCCAAGACCAACGCACAACGTCAGGCCGAGACCGCGCACGCCGTCGCCGCGACGGGGTGAGCACACGCCTGAACATCGAGGTGAGCCTCGTCGCCCATTTTGCGCTTGAACGACTGGCGCACCATCACGGCCTGACCCAGCGCCAAATGCTGGAACAGCTGATCACAGGTCCCCATGAGGCCCTGTGCAAGAGCCTCGAGGGCGACGACTTCCGGCGCTATATCGACAAGGGGGCCGCATGAACATCACCTTCACACCCCAACCGATCCCGGAGTTGACGATCGGCGGCGGCATGCTGGCCGGGCTGGGTTTTACCCCCGGCACACCGTTACAGCTCACACTCCGGCCCGATGGCCTGTGGAGCCCCCCCGTCACCGATGAAGCCACCTGGAACGCATTGTGCGAAGCCAGCCAACAGCGGCAAGATCTGGGGGCGGATTGGGTACGGCAGAACGGCGAGCTGATCATCGCCGGAGACTGGATCATTGAGTCCGGGATCACTGACGCTGAACAACTGGAGATCACCGCCGCACCCGGTGTGATTCGGTTGCAACGGCGAGACAATGGGAGATTTCAGGCGTAGAAGCAACAACCCCGGCCAAGGCCGGGATTCTCGTTACTTCAAGGTATAATCAAATTTCTTATCCCAGTTAAATTGAATGTCTTGTTCTTTTGTTTGCTCAAAGATTTGAACAATTTGATCAAAGCATTCACCAAGATATTTTTTTGATTGCTCGGAGTTTAGCCAAATTATTGTTACTGGCCTTTCTACGTCACTACTTAGGCGATCTCTGAGAGCATCAAGATTGCCCCCATAGTAGGGGCCAAAATCTAATAAAGCAGACATAACCTTATGGAAGTCATACTCATTTTTTATGTTTGTCCCATCTAAAATTATTTCACTCATACTCACTTCCACTTACCTATTGAAGTCGCAGTCCCATAGTGGTCAGTCGTTATATAAAGCAAACCATCATTTGAATATAACAATCTTGTGCCTGGTTGGTTGCTTCTCTACATAGTGTTATTTAACCCTATATCAACTTCTCGCCACACTCTAGCATGAACATCACCTACACACCCCAACCGATCCCGGAGCTGACGATCGACGGCGGCATGCTGGCCTGTGGACCACCCTCGTCACCGATGCGGCCACCTGGGACGCACTGTGCGAGGCCAGTCAGCAGCAGCAAGATTTAGGGGCGGATTGGGTACGGCAGAACGGCGAGTTGATCATCGACGGAGACTGGCTCACCGAGTCCAGGATCATCGATGTGACACAGCTAGAGATCGCCGCCGCACCCGGTGTGATCCGGTTGCAGCGGCGGGAAGAGGAAGTTCTCAGGGCGTAGAAGCAAAGATCCCGGCCAGTTGGCCGGGATCTCTTTTATCAGGTCGGGAGTTTAGCCAATAAGCAGTTTACCTTTTCTGAGTCTTCAGGGTGAAGTTCCAGATACTTCTCGCAGGCTAAACGGGCATATTTAAAACCAATATCCTCTGACACTATGATTTCCCCTTCCCAGACACCGAACATTACACCTTCAAAATGAAAATCAGGATCTACATCTTGTAGATCTGGATAGTGGCAATACGTCTCATTAATCACAAAGCCACATCTTTTGATAATATTATCCACTCCATAAATGAGTCGATTTTGCAGATGTAATGAGTTAAAAAAATCTTTCAAAACCCATGCATTATCATTGTCATAATCTATTTTTTCAAAAATATACTCATTCATTTCGTCACCGGGAAAAAGTTAGTTACAGTACCGGTTTTTTGATCCACATACACTTGGAACTTAAGACCGCCAGCTGTTGCCGTGTACTCTCTACTACCAGAAGCAATAGCATCTTTATAGCCACTTGCTGCTGCTTGCTGACCCAACTTCAATATTTTTTCATCGCTGAATACTTTAGGATCATAAATGGTGTTTTCTAAAACTTCTCTTTTATAGCCAATAACATTGCCAGCTCTATCTTTTGCAGGCACTTGATATTTAACATGTGTAATACCATCCATCCCTGGTTCCTGGGATAGGATTTTCACACCATTATCAGCAACGGCTTTATTAAATGCATCAGCATTGTGCGCTCCTGAAATACCCTTCTTCTGAGAATAACCATCCATCTGGGACAAGTGCTCAGGCAGATTAACCTTGAAGTTAATTCCTGAAGGATAAGCATTAGCTTCTTTGACCAACGAACTCAGTTTGCTTGCTACCGCTGTTCCCACCACAGGTGACATCGATGCTGCTACAATCTTCATCCCATCATAGGTTTCAACGTATGCTTCTGCCGTCGCCTTATCTACACCAAGCTGCACCATGGCATAGTTCACCATCACGTCCTTCACCTGCTGTTGATTCTGCGCATCAACACTGGTGATATTCAGCAGGTTCACTATCTGGCCGTAAGCATCCGCGTATTGCTGGCTCACCTTCGAGTTATACGGCCCGGTTTCATACTCACCCTTGGCCGCGATAACCTCCAGTCTCGCCGCACCACAGGCCGCACTGGCTGCCGCACCATTTCCGCAGTCCTCGATCACCTTCTTGTCGCTGGCGATATCCTTTTCACGCAGTTCATTAACTTTCTGCTGGGCCTGCTCATGCTCTGCCAGGTCTTTACTGTTCTGGAGCTTCTGCTTCGCCAGCTCGAGCTCTGTCTTTTCAGACACGCTCAGGAAGTTATTCTCCACAACAACTTCATCCAGTGCGGAGTCAGCCAGCCAACAGCATTTTTCCTAGTACACTCAGCAGGTTACAACTACTTTTTCCCTGTGCATTCTGGCCCGGGCAACTTTTCCCCCAGACGCGCTTTTTCAGCCCGTTACGCCATTTTCCCCAACGCTGTTAAAGAGCAACCAACGCCCCATCATAACAGCGCTTTTCGCCCCTGCCATTACCGCTGTAGGGGTTTTGTGACGGTGGCCGGGCTGGGTTTTACCCCCGGCACACCGTTACAGCTCACACTGCGAGCCGATGGCCTGTGGATCACCGCCGCACCCGGAGTGATCCGGTTACGACAACGAGAAGATGGCGTTTTCAGGGCTTAGAAGCAGTAACCCCCGGCCAAGGCCGGGGGTTACTGCTTTAATTCAGAAGATCCGTTGATACATTGCCGGTATCGAAGAACTCCTTGAAGATCCTGACAACAAGATCGAAGTCCTTTGTAAGCTGGCGCTCAGGCCAATAATTGCCATGAATCATTATCTTATTGTCTATTTTTGACATATCCCAATATGAGCGAACATCAGAGTCACTTTCTGAATACTCCAACAAGGTTAATAAGTAAAAGCCATTTTCTGTAGATACATCAAGTTTTGCTGGACCAACATCGGGGTCAGGCAATACCGTCAATCTTACTGTGCCTTCTTTACCTTTTACTTTTAACAACAACTCTTTAATATCATCCCAATCAGGTCTACGTATTCTGGTAAAAGAGTTTTTGTTACTAAGGTGAAAATCAGCTTCAAACTCTTTTTTCAGATAATCTGACTCAACACCTATCTTCATAATTCTATTCCCTAATGAATTTTTTCATACCAGCTTCCCAATACAAAACATCACCGCTCTTTTCTTCATATATCGTCAGTGACTTTAACCCTGCTTTTGCAGCCATGGTTTTTACTTCACTGAGACAGTAAGTACAAAGTGCTTCCCCACTCACTGACATAAGCATATCTTTGCCATTAGTCATCCCTTTCTCATAGGCTTGTTGGATCACACCTATTTCTGCATGAGCGGTTCCCATGTTTCCATTAGGAAAGTTTTTATTAGGCTCCTTCACTATCTTAGCCTGCACAACATCATTGATAATAGTCGGTTTATTAAAGTCGGCTAACTGCGAAGGTCTCGCTCCCTGGTTAGTATCAGTGAACTGGCTGCCATCAACATTTCCTTTCGCAACGACCTTCACATTCGCATCTACAATCTTGCCAAGTTGTTTCGCCGCTGCCGCACCAAGTACCGGAGTGACCGAAGCAACAATAATATCGGCTCCCTGCTTCAACTCGGTGTAATCTTTCGCTGTGGCGTAATCAACCCCTTTCGTGGTCATAAAGGAGTTGATCATTGCGTCTTGGATCTGCTGTTGATTCTGCGCATCAACACTGGTGATATTCAGCAGGTTTACTATCTGGCCATAAGCATCCGCGTATTGCTGGCTCACCTTCGAGTTATACGGCCCGGTTTCATACTCACCTTTGGCCGCGATAACCTCCAGTCTCGCCGCACCACAGGCCGCACTGGCTGCCGCACCATTTCCGCAGGCCTCGATCACTTTCTTATCGCTGGCGATATCCTTTTCACGCAGTTCATTAATCGTCTGCTGGGCCTGCTCACGCTCTGCCGGATCTTTGCTGTTCTGGAGTTTCTGCTTCGCTAACTCAAGCTTCGTCTTTTCTTCCACGCTCAGGAAGTTATTCTCCACAACAACTTCTTCCGTCGTGAAGTTTACCGCCGCAACCACTTTTCCCTTTTCGGTCAGTAAGTTACAAAAACGTTTCGCCCCGACGCGCTTTTTCAGCCCGTGATGCCATTTTCCCCAGCACGGTTAAAGAGCAATCAACCATAGCATCATAAGTCAGAATCAGTCCCACCCCAAACCCACAAGATGACCATTGCCGGTTACCGCCCCAATGGCAGCAGGCCCAGCCCGCAGCCACAGCTCACTCTCAAGGGCAGTTGGCTGAAGCAGATAGGCTCTTATGCCAGTCGGGCGGTTATCATCACCATTAAACACGACCAGTTATCTATTAGTGGCTAAATCTATAGCTATAGACAATGTTAATTTAGATGATTTGTCTTTAACCTTTTTTGAGTATTCGCTTAATGGCTTTATATTTACATCACTTATTGAACCATCTATTCTAGACAACTCAAATTCGATAACAAACTCACCATTAACTAATAAAGTATATATATCCTCAGCTTGTTCTATCACTTGATTTAAGCAATAGACACTATCGATTTTTGAAAAATTATGAACTAATAAACCATGTATCACATTATTTTCAAGAATAATATGCTCATATTTTTCCAACCGCTCTCGTATTAAACCTTCCGTTCTAGAGCCTATCAGTCTCATTTGATCCTACCTGGTGTTGTTGTGATCAAGTTACCCTTACCATCAGTTAAAATTGTCATAGTATTTGTTGGCTTACCGCTAAACTTATCAATACCTATACTTTTGTCAAGTGTAATAACTCGTTCATAACGAGGGCCATCTGCACTATCAATTTTCCTACTAATTGGCACTTTTGAGACATCATTACTTTGAAGGATCGTTTTTACCTCAGACTGACTAATAGTAAATTGACTAGCATTTTTATCGGAAAAATGTCGTTGGACGACATGCTCCCAGCCTTGCTTTGAATTGCCGTTTTGAACATTGATACGAGACTGAACAATAGGATGCTCTAATTCTGTCTTGGCAACTACCTTATCTGCACCGTTAGAGGGCGTTGTTGAATAAATCGAACTTTTGGCCGTAGTCAGGATCAGATCACCACACTCCTCATCCTGCAGCGATATCACGTGGCAAAACAAAAGTTCAAAATCACCAACTGGGCCACCTACAACAAGG
>NZ_JBLJAK010000024.1:0-75765 GCF_047530105.1 Serratia sp. T13T92
CAATCTCTCCCACGGGCTCATAGGCACTAGGGTTAGGGGGAGCTCACCGGCTATCTCCCGATGATCAGTCGGGGATCTTCTCCGCTAAGGCGGAGAAGATCAAGACATAAGGGTTGGGGTGAGGGGCTGGCACGCTCTTTCAGGCAGACGTTAACAGGCTCACCCGTAGCGAAACTCGACGCCAAACGTCCCCAAAGGATATTCCCACTGCTTAAGAATGGTGTCGCCGCACAGCACACGGCAGGTGCCGCACTCCAGACAACCGGCAGAATCGAAATGGATATTGCCTGCGCTGTCTTGCTTATACAGCCCGGCAGGGCAGGCCAGCATCAGCTTACGGAACTCGTCCATATTGGGGTTATCCACCAGAATGATGTGCGGGTGGCCCTCATTAACATGGAACTTGTTGATGCCCAGCTTGACGTCTACGTTGACCGGATTTTCGCTGCTCATAGCGCTGTCGCCCCCTTGATGCCGTCTTTCAATAAATTCATCAGCCCAATCTGTTTCACCCTTTTCATCAGGGCCTTACGCACGGGCTGGGTAGGGCTGCCATCGATGGTGAACATATCCCCCATGATGTCCGCGACCATGCGCGGATACTGCGTAAACAGGCGCGGGTTTTCCATCAGCGCAGGGATTTTGCGGAAGTGGTGCACCTCATGCATCACACAGTTTTGCTCCAAGGCGTGCTTATATTCCCCCAGGCTACTGGCGGAAAAGTTCTGCCGCTGCTTGGCTGCAATGGCCGTATTGGCAGCCGCCTGGGCCGATGCAATGGCTAGATCCATACCGCGTATGGTAAAGCCCAGGTTCAGGCAGAATCCTGCCGCATCGCCGACGATCATCACGCCGCCGTCAGCCAGCGTGGGTATCATCGCCTTGCCACCTTCCGGAACCAGGTGAGCACCGTACTCCAGCAGCTTTCCACCCTGGATCAGCGGGCGAATGGATGGATGCTGCTTAAAGTCCTCCAGCATCTGGGGCACGCTTTTCCCCGCGTGGCCAATCTCTCCCAGGCCGCATACCAGCCCTAGAGAGATGGAGTCCCGGTTGGTATAGAGAAATCCGCCCCCCATCAGGCCGTTGGACGGAGAACCGGCGAACAGCCAGGCGGCGCCGTCATTGCCAGAGAGGTTAAAGCGATCTTCGATCACCGAGGGGGATAAACCGATAAGCTCTTTGACGCCTACGGCATAGTGATGTGGCGAAGAAGGGGGCAACAGGTTAATCGAGCGGCCGAGCATGGAATTCACGCCGTCAGCCAGGATCACTATGTCAGCCTTCAGGATATCGTCGCCCGCCTGCACGCCGGTAACCTGATTACCTTCCCGTATCAGCGCGTCGACGCGGACGCCCGAGATAAACTGTGCTCCGGCCTGTTCGGCTTTTTCCATCAGCCAGGGATCGAAGCGGTTGCGCAGCACGGTATAAGACGCCTGAGCGGCAATGTCCGGTTTTTCGCTGTGAAAATCGAGCGTGACGGCGCTTTCCTCCGTCATGAAAGAGATCTTCTCGCGGGTGACCTTGCGCTCTACAGGCGCTTCTTCCGCGAACCCCGGCATGATGCGTTCCAGGCTATGGGCATACAGGCGGCCCCCGGTCATATTCTTACTGCCAGCACTGTTGCCGCGTTCAATGACCAGTACATCCAGCCCGGCCTGCGCCATCACGTAGCTGGCTACGGCACCTGCGACGCCAGCACCGACCACGATGGCATCAAATTTATCATCCGACATGCTTATGCTCCCTATCCCGCCGCGGGTATGCGGCGGGATGCGTGCGGTGTATCAAAGGGTTAACGACCTAATTGGTCGATCAGGGCAGGGACCACTTTGTAAATGTCGCCCACCAGGCCGTAATCGGCATAGTTGAAGATCGGGGCGTTTTTGTCTTTATTCACCGCGACAATGATCTTGGCACCGTTGCCGCCGACCATATGCTGGATCTGCCCGGAAATGCCCAACATCAGGTAGAGATCGGATTTCAACTGCACGCCAGATACCCCGATATAGCGCTCGCGTTCCATCCAGTTTTCACCCTCGGCGATAGGACGAGAACAGCCAACTTCCGCTCCCAACAAGGCTGCCAGCTCATGGACCATTTTCAGGTCGTCCTGTGCTGCCAGCCCACGTCCGACACCAACCACGCGTTTGGCCTTGCTGAGATCGACGCTGCTCAGCGCTTTGGCACGGCGTTCTTTGCAGAGGATTTCCTGGCGCGGGGCAACATAGCTGAGCTGAGTGACCAGGCAGTCATGCGCTGGGTCGGTAGCGGCAGGCTCCATCACGCCGGGCGCCAAGGTGATGATGGCGGTGGTGGTATTGATTTTTTCCTTACCGAAGGCCAATCCGCCGTACATACGGTGTTCGGCGATGAAATCAGCCCCGTCGACGTGTACGGCGGTTACATCGTTCACTACCGCTGCGTTCAGTAACACACCCAGGCGGGCGGTGAGTGCTTTACCGCGTTTGGTGGCTGCCATCAGCACCAGGGCCGGAGTCTGTTCGCCGTTGACCTCTTTCAAGATATCCGCCAGGGTCTCAGCATAATTTTCAATGCGCTGCAGTGCGGAGGTTTTCTCCAGCACGTAGATGCCGTCTGCACCCAGAGACTTGAGCCTGGCAACCTGTTCGCTGTCCTGCACGATGGCATAAACATGCTCGCCCCACTGGCGTGCGCCTGCCATCAGTTCGCCGTAGCGCTCAACGTTGTCGCTGAACACCCATACGTTTGTCAGTTTACTCATGATGATTTTCTCCAGTCGTGGGTTAGTTCAGCGCTTTTTTCAGATGGTCCGCCAGCTCGGCAATGGCTTCCGGCGAGTCATTTTCCAGAATGATGCGTTGGCGCTGTTTCTGTGGCGGTACGGTGATCTCGACCAGCTCGGCCAAAGGCGGCGTCTGGCTCCAGGCAATGTCATTGGCTTGCCACTGATTGACCGGCTTTTTGCCGGCGCCGAGGATCGCCTTCATCGTCGGAATACGAGGAACGTTAATGTCTGAGGTTACGCAGATCACCGCTGGAAGTGGCAACTCAAGCACTTCCACCTCTTCTTCTAACGTGCGCTCAACCAGCACACGGTCACCGGCAAACTGGATCTGGCTAACGGCATTAACGGTAGGAAGCTGCAAGATCTCCCCAACCAACAGGCCCACCTGCTGGGCGTATAAATCCCCGGAACCTTCACCAAACAGCATCAGGTCAAAGCCGATTTTGTCTGCGGCGGCGGCCAGCGCGTGTGCGGTATCCATCGGCAGCGCGTTTTCCAGTTGCGCATCCTGCACCAGGTAAAGCTCATGAGGGCCGCGCGACAGCACGTCCTTACGCACCTTGGAGTTTTGCAGCAGCGAGCCGCCCACGCAGAGCGCGGTAATTTGATCGTTCTCGGTTGCCAACTGGGTGGCTGCCTCGATCGCATTCAAATCGAACTGACTGATTTTGGCTTCGGCGTGATCGAAGTCGAGCGTACGTTGTGCGGTAACCACAATATCTTGCTCTTCGGGGACCAGCTTAAAGCAGGTTATTATTTTCATGATATCTCCTGTGGGTCGCTCGCTGGCGGCAGAGAGCGTTCTATCAGCGGAAAGGACAAAAAGCATGACAATATATTGCGAGTGCGCAGGGGGATTTACGACTGGATAATCTGTTTTTGTTGCTAACAATCTTGCAAAAAAACGGCTAATAACGGATGGATTGCCGTGCGGGAAAGTGGTTTGCCAGTGAGCAAGGTAAGCTGGCGGCGCGATCGTAGAGATTTTATTTTCGTGCCATCTTGCATGCGGGGCAAACTATCTTGTTTTAGTCGTCTGGGCTCATATTGTATATTGTTTTCTGTCGCTCTATTTTAGCCACTGATCATTTTGCCAAAGCCAACTGTATTGTGTGGAGGTTGCCATGTTTCAGCGCTGTTTCGATAATAAAAAAGAAGCCCTTTTTGCGCAGGGGATGACGCCAAAACTCTCGCGGTTCGTCATCAGTGACGATCCCAACTGGGAGTCTGGGCATCATGTGCATAATGATGAGAGCGAGCTGATTTACGTTAAGCAGGGGGTGGCCAGGCTGGTCATCGACTCCTCTTACTACGTGGCACACGCTGGTGATATCGTGGTTATTGAGCCTGGCCGGCTGCACGCGGTGGCATCGGACAGCGCCTCCCCGGCCACCACCTATACCTGTGCTGTCTATGGTTTCAAATTTCAGGGCTGGGAAGAAAATCAGATTTTACAGCCTCACTCCTGCCCGGTAGTTTCCGTTGGGCAAGGGGGGGAGGTGATAAAAACGATCCTTCATGAACTTGGCGTCAGGTTACCCCAGCAGAAAAACGAGTTAACCTCATCGATTTATGATGCTTATGGTTATGCCCTCACCGCGCTGTTTTATGAGAACTTTAAAAACGCTTACCGTTCAGAGTTGGGATACATTAAAAAAGATGTGTTGGTGAAGGATGTGCTGGTTTATTTGAATAATAATTATCGTGAAAAGATCACTCTCGAACAGCTAGCTAAAAAGTTCCGCGCCAGCGTCAGCTATATTTGCCATGAGTTTGCTCGCGAGTATCATATATCGCCGATTAACTATGTTATTCAACGCCGGATCACCGAGGCCAAGTTTACGCTGACTAATACCGATAACAGCCTTAATGAGATCGCCTGGCGGGTCGGGTACGAAAACGTCGATCATTTTGCCAAATTATTTATGCGCCATGTCGGATGTTCCCCAAGTGATTATCGTAAACAGTTCAATAATAACTTGGCGGAACCGGTGTGTTTACCGGGTTGAATCTACTGGTGGCTTATTGATAACTCGCCAGGAGGTTGGCTTTGGCTACCTCCTGGCGTTTTAGTGCCTTATTTGCTCTGGTAGTCTTTCAGGATCTGGCGGCCAGCAATGTAAATCATGATTTCATCTGTGCCACCGCCAATCCTTTCGCAGCGCACGTCACGCCAGAAGCGGGAAACGCGAGCCTCATCCGTATAGCCCAGCCCACCCATGATTTGGATGGCGTCATCAATCACTTCCATCGCCGTACGGGCGCAGTGGAGCTTACACAGCGCGGCGCTTGTGCGCAGTGACTGTTTCTGGTCCGCTTGCCAAGCGACCTTCATCACCATATTGCGCATGTTGTCGACCTTGATCGCCATCAGCGCCAGCTTTTCCTGGATCATCTGGTTATGGCCGATCGGCTTGCCGAAGGCGATACGCTGGTTGGCGTAACGGGCGGCATCTTCAAACGCGCACTCGGCGAAGCCGGCGCTGCGTGCGGCGTTGATCAGGCGTTCCATTTCAAAGTTGTACATCACATTGAGGAAGCCCATGCCTTCTTCACCGACCATATCGCTCTCATCCACCTCAACGTTATCGAGGTAAACTTCGCAGGTGCTCAGCATATGCCAGCCAATCTTGTGCAACGGATTGACCTTAATGCCCGGCTTATTGGATTCCATCCACCACAGGGTGAAGGCCTTTTTCGGATCTTTGGGCTCGGGATCGCGCGCCAGTACCAGCATATACGGGTATTCTTTCGCACCGGTGATAAAGGTTTTTTGCCCGTTCAGATACACCTTGCCGTTTTTACGGGTGTAGGTGGTGGTCGCGGCGCTATTGTCCGAGCCTGCGCCCGGTTCGGTCAGGGCCAGCGCATAGGCCGGATCGCCGGTGGCCAGCGTACTTTCTGCCGTCTTGCGCAGCTGTTCGGCTGAGCCGAAACGACGCATGCTGTGAATACACTGGCCGTTGGTGATCAGGAACGCCGGTGCGCCACATTTGGAGACTTCCATCAGCGCCAGCATCTGGGTGACATAGTCCGCCGGAATGCCGCCGAACTCTTCCGGCACACCTAACAGGGAAATACCGCTATCGGCGAGCGCGCGCATAAACTCGGTAGGGTAGGTTGAGGTCTGATCGCAGGTGCGGAAATACTCTTCCGAAAAGTTATTGCCGATCAGTTCCCGAATACTGGCAAGCAGCAGTTCCTGCTCTTCAGTTAAAGAAAAGTCCATAGCCTTACTCCTTTTAATATACTGCTTCAGGTAAAGTGAAACCCATGACGCCGTCGATAAACAGTCTTTCGTCCATCAGTTTTAACTGCGGGGAAATAACCGGGGCGAAATCCATTTTTGCCAGAATGTCTTTTTCCAGATCGACGCCGGGGGCAATTTCAACCAGGTGTAGACCATCGGCTTTGAGCGTAAAGACGGCGCGTTCGGTGATGTAGCGCACGTCTAATCCCCGCTCGAGCGCGATTTTGCCGCTAAAGGTGATCTCTGGTAATTGCTTGATGAATTTTTTGACGCGCCCTTCCTGCACAATATTCAGCTTGCCGTCGGCGACCTCGGTTTTTAAACTACCGGCGGTCAGGGTGCCGCAGAACACAATCTTTTTCGACGTCGCGCTGATATCGATAAAGCCACCGGTTCCCATGATTTTGCCGTTGAATTTATGCACGCCGACGTTGCCCTGTTGATCCACCTCGGCAAAGCTCAGGTAACAGACATCCAGCCCACCGCCGTGGTAGAAATCGAACTGAGAGGTCATATCCAGGACGGCGCGGGTGTTGACGTTCGCGCCGAAGGCCACGCCTTGAGAGGTAATGCCGCCGATGGGGCCGGTCTCGACCGTCAGCACGAAATCATCGGCACACCCCTCTTCGCGGGCGACCAGGCCGATGCCGTCGGCAATGCCCACTCCAACGTTGCCCACCGCTCCTTTACGCATCTCAAATAGTGCACGTCGCGCCACCAGTTTGCGCTGGTTAAGGGGCAGGGCGATTTGGGTGCTGTCATCAAGCACGAAATCGCCGGAAATAAAGCGGTTCACCGGGGCGCCGCCATACAGCTGCGTCTGCTGCGGATCGACCACCACGATATCAACCAGATAGCCAGGGATGCGCACCGATTTAGGGTGCAGCGTCGCCTTCTTGACCATCTTTTGCACCTGCATCATCACGATGCCGCCGTTGTTGTGCACCGCCTGGGCAATCACCAGCGCGTCCAGATACATCACCTCGTCTTCGAACGAGGCATAGCCTTCGCTGTCGCAGGTGGTGGCGCGAATAAAGGCGACGTTGGGCGCAATGGCCTTGTAGTAGAGATATTCCTGGTTATCGATCTCGACCAGCTTGATGAGATCTTCTTTGGTCACTTCATTGAGTTTGCCGCCCTGCTGGCGCGGATCGACGAAGGTACCAATCCCGATTTCGCTTAAAATCCCCGGCTGGTGCGCCGCTGCGGCCCGCAGGGTTTGGGTCAACACGCCTTGGGGATAGTTGTAGGCCGCAATCTTGTTCTGCTCGGCCAGATCGGAGATGCGTGGGGATTGCCCCCAATGCCCGCACAGCGCCCATTTCACCAGCCCAACCTGTGCCAGCGGGCTGATGCCACGATCGGCCCGGTCACCTAACCCTGTCGGGCTGATTAATGACAGGTCACGCGGGGTTTGCGTGGTTTGATATTTTTCTGCCAGCGCGGTAATTAAGGTGGTGGCCTCCAGAATACCGCCACCGGCTCCTAATACGCACAAGGTGGCTTCGTCAGGAATATAATTTACCGCCTCTTGTGCCGATAATACCGGGACTCTGCCATTGATTCTTTTCGGCTTTACCAGATCCATAACTACTCCTGTTGATGACCGATGCATTTATTTTGCGGGGCAACCAAACCCACACGCAGGCGTGCGGATGCCGCAATTAAGCTGCATTAAAATTGAATGCTCTTTTTAGTGACTTGTTTTATTCGGCGGGAATACTATTATTCCCGCCGACAGTAATATCAGTGCACCACTGAATTAATGCAGTATCGTTAATATGGTGCGTAAATCCGTGACGGAGATTTGCCCAGGTGCGGAGGCTTTCTTGACTGCGCCAAAGGTAGCCGCTGAGCCAAAGGTTTCGCCCGCTAGCCGGGACACAATGCCGGTTTTGGCCATCGACATGGTGATTATCGGCCCGTGGGCATGCTTCTCGTGCATTTCCAGCGTCGCGGCCAGCAGCGTCAATACGTCACTTTTGTTTTGCGGCATCAGGGCGATCTTCGGAATATCGGCGCCCAATTCCTGCATTTTGCACAGGCGTTTGACGATTTCCTCCTGCGGCGGCGTTTTATGGAAATCATGATTCGACATGATGACTTTGACGTTCTTGGCGTGGGCATGGGCCACGGCCTCTTTGACCAGTTCGTCACCGGTAAACAGCTCCAGATCGATCATATCGACCAGGCCGCTGTCCACCGCCGCCAGATTGAGCGCGATATAGGCCTGTGCGGGCAACGCCTGCTCACCGCCTTCCTGGGCGCTGCGGAAGGTGAACAGCAGCGGCTTGTCGGCAATGATCTCTTTGATCTGACGTGCGGCGGCTATCACGTTGCTGAGCGTGGCGACATCCGCAAAATGATCGACGCGCCACTCCAGAATATCGAAATCGGCGTGACGATAATCCTGCGCTTCAGCCACCACACTAGGGATATCTTTACCCATCAGCGAGACAATGATTTTTGGCGCGCCTTCGCCGAACACAATGTTTTTTACGGTTATGGTTTTCATTTTTACCTTTTGCATGCTCTTTTGCCGCAATCAATAAGGTGGTGATTTAAGCCCATCACCACGCGCTACGGGAATGCTACGCCTCGAATCCCATCACCTGCTTAACGTATTCCAGTGGGAAATCCTTGCCAGTCCACAGTTTGAACTGTTCGGCGCCTTGCCATAACAACATGCCGTAACCGTCCACCGTTTTGCAACCTGCCTGTTGGGCCATTTGCAGCAACTTGGTCATGTGCGGGTTATACACGCACTCCGTCACCAGCAGTTCCGGGCGCAGCATGGCGATGTCGCTGACGATACTCTCGTTTTCCAACGGCTTCATCCCGACCTTGGTGCCATTAGTCAGGATATCCGCGCTGGCGATGGCGCTGGCAAACGCTTGCTGATCTGCCAGATCGGTCACTGTCACCTTACAATCGGTATTTTCGTTGACCCGTTTGGCAAAGGCGAGCGCCTGTTCAAAGAACTCGTCCTTACGATTAAACAGCTTGATCTCTTTGATGCCTTCAACGGCGGCCTGTGCGCCGATGGCGGTAGATGCGCCACCCGCGCCGACCAGCACCATGGTTTTGCCTTTGATATCAAAACCGGTTTCCTTGATGGCCCGAATATGCCCGGTACCGTCGGTGTTATAGCCGCGCAGATAGCCGTCGTCGTTGACGATGGTGTTGATAGTGCCGACCAGTTTGGCTGCTGGCGTTAATTCATCGACATACTGGCAGGCAAACTGCTTGTTAGGCATCGAGACGCCGGTGCCGCGCATTTTTAACGCCTTCAGCCCTTCAATGGCGCTGGCGAAGGTGGTGGTGTCGACTTCGAAAGCCATATAGGTAAAAGGTAGCCCGACTTTATCCAATGCTTTATTTTGCATCTCTGGTGATAAGCTGTGTCTGATCGGATAGGCCATCAGCCCGATAAGCTCATATTTTGCGGTTACATCCATTCTAAACTCCTTGTCTAACCATGTTCGTGTGGGGCGCAAACCTGCGTAATTGCTGTTTTGGGTTATTGGAAAAAGCGCTCACCCAATCGCAGGTCACTTTGCGGGACTTTGAATACTCTGTAATAGCGAATGAAGACAATGATGGCGGTAACAAATGCCAGCAGGGCAAAGGCAATATCCAGCAGGATGATGTATTGCAAACCAATGGTGGAGAGGTAGCCGGTAATCAATGGGATCAAGAAGTTGGCTAACCCGCCCATCATCATATAAACGCTGGTGACCTTGGCTTTGCTTTTCGGGAAAAACTCCGACATGACGGAGACGCCAAGCTGCAATATCCCACCGGCGGCAGAGAAACCAATCGCAAAGGCACCAAGGTTACAAACCAGCGGTGAGGGATACAGATAGATAATGGTTGCCGCGATCACCGAGACACCGGCGTTAAACACGTTGGCCCACACCGGGCGCACCGTGCTTTTTAACAGCAGGGCGAAGATAAACACGCACATCAGCGAGCCAAGGCTATACCAGGAGATGGTTTTCAGCGCGTCGGCCTCCGCCATACCGGCAAATGCCATTGCGTATTTAGGCATCCAGACCACGATCACGTAGAAGGTAGAGAATGCGGCTACGCCGAAGATAACGGAGGAGACGCCCTCCAACCAGGCCAGCGGCTTACTGTTCATCTGCGGCAATTCTTTAGCCACGGAGGCATCAACCAGCTGGCTGGGGAACTTGCTTTTAAGCAGTAGCAAGGTGATCAGGACGAACAGGATCCCCGGGATAACCATCGCGTAGCCGTACCAGATGTGGCTGACCAACAGGTAGCTGACCAACATCGGGTATAACATCTGGCCGAAAGAGATCATGGCTTTTACCAGGATCACCGCCGAGCCGGAAGTCTTGGGATAGCTTTCCATCAGGGCAGGATAGCCGCCGGTATCGAGCGCCGCATTGGCAACGCCAACGCAAACCGCCAGGCCAAAGGCGACGATCAGATTAGGGCTGGCCGGGATGCCAAAGAAGAACAGAATATACAGGGCGACGCCGATCAAAATGGCGGCGCGGCGGCCAAACTTATCCGATATCACGCCAAAGAACAGAATACTGACTAGCCGGCCCAACCCAATGCCGGATATCAGGTAGGCGATACCCGCGTTGTCGGTGCCGAACTTCTCGGCCAGTGGCGTCATGTTTTGCGCCAGCGTAATGACGCTGGCACCGTGGAGAAAATAACTCAAATAGATACTGATGACCGCTAACAAAAATGGCGCTTTGAAGGCCTTGCTCTGGCTCATGCTGTTCTCCGCTTGTCGCTAATTTTTTACGTTTTTGGATCCAGGGGACCTGTTGTTCTGGTGGCCTTTCTTTTTAATCAATCGTTAATCATTGCGGGAAAGTAATGGGTGAAAATATCCCGGTAAGTCACACTGCGGTAAATAAATTGGGTCATGGATAACTGCCAATACACCGGCAACCTGACGTGTGCTGAGTATAGGTAATGCAGTAGGTGATAAATACGTAATATGCCATTTTAGTTTTCAACTTTATTGCAGGGAAAGATGCTGAGACGGCGCGTGATGGTGTTGCCGAATTGTGCCGGTATTTCCCCAGCTAAATTAGGTGCGAAGGGCTGTAGCCAGGTGTTTCCTTTTTGGGGGCAATGAAAGCTAATGGTTATTAACAAGCTATTTACTTTGTCTGGGGAACAGCGGCTGACGGAATACTGTCTCATATTGCATGCGGTGATAATAATATTGTCTCTGCAGCCAGTCGGAGGAATAAAACCACATTTTCCAACTGGCTCATAACGTAGGGGCGCTTCATGCTGCGCCCGTTTATCTGCGTGTTCAGGAGGAGGTAAAAGTGTGGGATCAGTTGATAACTTGGGCCATCTTGAAGGGACGGTTAGCTTCTTTATGGCTACGGTAGCCAATAAACAGCGCCAGTAGAAAACCACAGGCTGCAATAGCGGTATCGAACCACATAATGTTGGCGATACTGGTTTCGGAAATCTTGGCGGTAATCAACGGAATGGTGAAGGTTGCCAGGCTGCCGGCGCTGTAATAGATGCCGGTGGCTTTGCCTTTCGCATTGGGAAGGCGGGTAGCCATCAGCGTCAGCCCCAACTGCATGACCCCGCCTGCGGCAGAGAAGCCGATAACAAAGGCGAAAACCATCACGACGTACATGTTGGGATACAGGCAAACGGTGAGTAAGGTAATGAAGGAGATAAAGGTATACAGCATCAGAAAGGTGGTTGATTTAAACCTTTTCTTTACCAGCCCGGCGGTGATGAATACGCACATCAGTGAGCCGATGGTGTAGATGCTCAGCAGCTTGATCGACATCGTATAGCTCATACCCGCCACAAACTGGCCATACTGTGCCAGCCACTGGCTGATCAGGTAAAAGGTGGCCATGGCGATATAGCCATAGAGGGTATAGCTGATCAGATCAACAATGGAACAGCGGTGATTGTCATCTGTTCCTACATCGGGCTCGGCGGCCACTCGTCGCCCCGGGTGAGCGGGGAATGGGCAGCGCAGCAGGAACAGGCCGTTGAGCAGCATAATGCCGGCGGCTATCAGGAAGGACCAGCCAAACCAGACCTCAGCCCAGACCAGCAGGCTGATGACCATCGGCAACATAAACTGGCCGCCGGAGACAAAGGCTTTGATCAAGATATTGGCGGTGCCTGGCGACTTGGGGAACGCCTCCATCAGCGTAGGGTAGGTGCCCGAGTCGAGAAAACTGTTGGCGACGCCGGCTAAAAAACCAAATACATAAGCGATAATAATGGTGTGGCTAAGCAGAATGCCGAAAAAGAAGCCCAAATAGCACATTATCCCCAGGAAAATAAAGGGTCTGCGGCCAAAACGATCGGATAACATGCCTGTGATTAATAACACACTTAGCCTGCCAATGCCCAAAGAAGAGATGACGATAGAGATGCCTGCGGCATCGGTGTGCCATTGTTCTGCCAGATAAGGCATATTCAAGCTGATTAATATTACCCCCATACCGTGCACCAGATAGTTCAGATACAGCCCCAAGGCCGTTGGTACATACTTTTTTTCCATAGGTTGTTGCTCAGAAACTCGTTCATAATAAATAATTCGTGCCGGGAAAAACGGCTGGGCACGAGATTGTTACAGGCATTAGCCTGCTGTCAGGAGTGATAGTCAGTTAAAACTATGGGCAGGCGGTGTTGATAAGCCGTCCTTATTAAATTCCGTCCAGGTTAACGAGCGCGATTTATCCTATTAGTTTGGGTTAACATAGCCGCTCTAGATCATAAGCATAAAGTTGTGCGGCGACCGACTGATAAATTTTCCATTCCAGATAATCACCTTGGGGGTAGACAGCCAGGAAGGACGCATAATCGGGGAAGAAGCGCATGGTGTTATTCCCAATGCGATTGTTGATCTTGTCGATGATGGCGTTGATGTGGGTTTTTCTTTTTTTAATCATTTTTGTGAATGTATCAATAATAGCGTCCGGTATTTCACTTTCACCACGCTCCCATTGCTGCCATGTAGCTAAATTGTTGTCAGGTGAAATATAGGTCGCACATTCTTCGACCGTCATAAAAAAAAGCTGACGCAGTGCCTGCAGTTCTAAATGATTCATGATGACGCAGATCCACGTTAGAGAAAACCATTCAGAATAAATAGCATTATTGGGCGTTTTTCGTCTTGAACAGGGTCACACTATTTGGTGCAATATTATTTGTTGCCGGGGTGTGAATATATTACCGCATTATGGCTTTTTAATTGGCTTAAATGTAAAGCCATATTGCCGGAGCGACACAACGTTGACCGCTTTCTGGGGCAAGGGAAGAAAACATATATGAAAATTCAAATGTGTTGTTGACTTGAAAGCGCCTGTGGGTATGATTTATCCACCGATCGTAGTGGAGAGACCTATGACCCTGACTTCCTTGCAGCTGTTCAAAATCCTGTCGGACGAAACCCGCCTGGGTATCGTGTTGCTGCTCAAACAGCTGGGTGAACTGTGCGTTTGCGATCTTTGCACCGGGCTGGAAGAGTCGCAACCCAAGATCTCGCGCCACTTGGCAATGCTAAGAGAGTGCGGGTTGCTGCTGGATCGTAAGCAGGGCAAGTGGGTGCATTATCGTCTTTCCCCGCATATTCCTGCCTGGGCAGCCCTGGTTATTGAACAAGCCTGGTTGAGCCAACAGGACGAAGTCCACACTATGGCACGTAAGCTGGCAGTGGCGAATGGCTCCAGCGAGGGCAAAACCCTGTGTAGCTAATTTTTTTGCGCAAACACATATGAAAATACATATATAAAATTGAGGTGGTAAGTATGTTATTGGCTGGGGCGATATTTATCCTGACCATTGTGCTGGTGATCTGGCAGCCGAAAGGGTTAGGAATTGGGTGGAGTGCCACACTTGGCGCGGGGCTGGCCTTGCTTACCGGAGTGGTGCAGATTGCCGATATCCCGGTGGTGTGGAATATTGTCTGGAATGCCACGGCGACCTTTATCGCCGTGATCATGATCAGCCTGTTGCTCGATGAGTCTGGCTTTTTCGAATGGGCTGCGCTGCATGTCTCCCGCTGGGGAAACGGGCGGGGGCGCCTTCTGTTCACTTACATCGTGTTACTAGGCGCAGCCGTGGCGGCTTTGTTTGCCAACGATGGAGCAGCGCTGATCCTGACCCCCATAGTGATCGCCATGCTGTTGGCGCTTGGGTTCAGCAAAGGCACCACGTTGGCGTTTGTCATGGCTGCCGGGTTTATTGCTGATACCGCCAGTCTGCCGCTGATTGTGTCCAATCTGGTCAATATCGTCTCGGCAGACTTCTTTGATCTGGGCTTCACGCAATATGCTTCGGTGATGGTGCCTGTCGATATCGCTGCGATTATCGCGACGCTGGTGATGCTGCACCTGTTCTTTCGCAAGGACATTCCGCCGACCTATGATCTTGAACGACTGAAACAACCGGCGAAAGCCATCAAAGATCCGGCCACGTTCAAAACTGGCTGGGTGGTATTAATCCTGCTGTTGGTGGGTTTCTTCGTGCTGGAGCCGCTCGGCATTCCGGTCAGCGCTATTGCTGCCGTGGGGGCGCTGATCCTGTTTGCGGTGGCCAAAAGAGGCCATGCCATCAACACCGGGAAGGTGCTGCGCGGTGCGCCTTGGCAAATCGTCATTTTCTCGCTGGGGATGTATCTGGTGGTTTATGGCCTACGCAACGCCGGGCTAACGGAGTACCTCTCCGGCGTGTTGAACCTGCTGGCGGAGAATGGTTTATGGGCCGCCACGCTTGGCACCGGCTTCCTGACCGCATTCCTGTCATCCATTATGAACAATATGCCAACGGTGTTGATTGGCGCGCTGTCCATTGAGGGGAGTACTGCGTCAGGAGTGATTAAGGAGGCCATGATTTACGCCAACGTTATTGGCTGCGATCTGGGGCCAAAAATCACGCCGATTGGCAGCTTGGCAACGCTGCTCTGGCTGCATGTCTTGTCACAGAAAAACATGACGATCACCTGGGGATATTACTTCCGTACCGGAATTATCATGACCGTACCTGTGTTGTTGGTCACGCTGACAGCCTTGGCGTTACGTCTATCCATCACTTTGTAGCGAGGAACACCCATGATCACGATTTACCACAACCCGGCCTGCGGCACCTCGCGTAATACGCTGGCGCTGATTCGCAACAGCGGTATAGAGCCAACGATCGTCCATTATCTGGAGACACCCCCCAGCCGCGCTGAACTGGTGAAGCTCATTGCAGACATGGGGATCAGCGTGCGGGCCTTGCTGCGTAATAACGTGGAACCCTATGAGCAGTTAGGGCTGGCAGCAGACGTCTTCACCGACGAGCAACTGATCGACTTTATGCTGCAACACCCGATTCTGATTAACCGGCCGGTTGTGGTGACGCCGCTGGGGACCCGCCTATGTCGCCCCTCCGAAACGGTGCTTGATATCCTGCCTAATCCGCAAATAGGGGCATTGGCCAAAGAGGACGGCGAAAAGATTGTTGATGTCTCCGGCAAACGGATTAAGTAAATCGGGAGGCGCGTCAGCGCCTCTCTAATTCCCCGTTTATCACCCCGCCTTGGCCGTATTAAACGGCGGCTTGGCGAACCACACCAGCAGGGTCAGCATCAGGAATACCCCGGCAGAGAGATAGAAAATATCGTTGGCCGACATCAGCAGGCTCTGCTGGGTAATTTGATCGTTGATATAGGTCGCGGCTTGCTGCTGATTGAACCCCAGATTTTGCAGATGGTGATCCAGGTTGATCGCAGCCGGGTTGAATTGCGTCACTGACTGCGTCAACTGCGCATGGTGAAACGATTCCCGGTGGCTCCACAGGGTCATGGTGAGTGACGTGCCGATCGAGCCAGATAACGTCCGGAAAAAGTTGCTCAGGCTGGTGGCCGCTGCGAATTTTTCTGGTGCGAGCCCTGACAATGAGATGGTGGTCAGCGGCAGGAAGAAGCAAGCCACGGCGAAACCTTGCATCAGCTGCGGCAACACCACGGCAGTAAAATCAATCGCCGGATTAAACGTCATCGCACGCCAGTAGTAGCAACCGGCATACACGATAAAGCTAAAGGTCACCAATACCCGCATATCAATACGATCGCCGTAGCGGCCAATCAATGGCGCGATCAGCAGCGGCATCAGCCCGATGGGGGCATAGGCCAGCCCTGCCCACACCGAGGTGTAATCAAACACCGTCTGCAGCAGTTGCGGCATCAGCACAATGGCCCCGGCATAAATCAGATACGCACAACTGATACACAGGATGCCGATGCTGAAGTTACGTGAACGGAACAGGCTCAGATCGATGATCGGGTTATCGTTGGTAGCTTCCCAGATAACCAGCAAAATCAGCGCGACTACGGCGATCACGGCCAACACAATCACGGTGGTAGAGTTAAACCAGTCGAGGTCTTTGCCTTTATCCAACATTATTTGCAGGCTACCCACACCGAGCACCAGTAGGCTCAGGGCGAACAGGTTGATTTTTACCGGCTCGGTGGGTGTTTCTCTTCCTTTCAGCTTCCATGCGGTAATGGCAACGACGATGATGCCGAATGGAACGTTGATTAAAAATATCCAGCCCCAGTCGTAGTTATCGCAAATATAGCCGCCAATAATCGGGCCAAAGATCGGGGCGATAATCACCGTCATCGACCACAGCGCCAACGCGATATTACGCTTCTCTGGCGGGTAGTTACGCAGCAGCAGGCTTTGCGATAGTGGGATCAACGGGCCTGCGACCAATCCCTGAATGACGCGGAAAAAGATCAGCATATCGAGATTGGTGGAGAACCCGCAGCACAGCGACGCCAGTGCAAACAACGTCACCGAAGCTAAAAACAGCTTACTCTCGCCGAACCGCTGCGCCAGACGCCCGGTTATCGGGATGGAGATCGCATTGGCGACGCCAAACGAGGTGATCACCCAGGTTCCTTCGTCCGTAGAAGCACCCAGGAACCCGGAAATGGTGGGAATGGCGACGTTGGAGATGGTGGAGTCCAACATCTGCATAAAGGTCGCCATCGACAGCGACAGCGTCACCAGGATCAATGACCAGCCTTTTAACGGCAGCAGTGTGTTGTTGCTCATAAATCACATCGCATTGGCTTTGATGATGTCTTGGATTTCCCCGTCGATACTGGAGGTATCGAGCACCAGCGCCTGGCTTTGGTAAGCCGGTTTCAGGCGTTGGGTGGTAGATAGGGCAGGGCCATTGGTGTTGTTTTCGCGCAAGGTCACAGTGGTGGATAAGCCAATCCGCAGTGGGTATGCCTTGAGCTGTTCCGCATCCAGGGTAATACGCACCGGCAGGCGTTGAACCACTTTTATCCAGTTACCGGTGGCATTCTGCGCGGGCAGCACCGAGAACGCTCCGCCGGTCCCCATATTGATCCCTTCAACCACGCCGTCGAACACCACGTTACTGCCATACAGATCGCTCACCACGCTCACCTTTTGCCCAATGCGCACGCCGCTGAGCTGGGTTTCCTTGAAGTTGGCGTCAATCCACAGCTGATCGGCCGGGACGATGGATAATAAGGCCTGGCCAGCACTGAGCGTTTCGCCCACCTGCACATTGCGTTGAGCAACATAGCCGGTCACCGGGCTGCGAATTTTGGTGCGTTGAAGCGCGAGCCAGGCTTCGCGCATTTGTTCTGCCGCCAACAGGATGGCCGGCTGCTGTTCAAGCGTGGAATTCTGGATCAGGGTACGATTGCTGCGATATTGCTCGATAGCAACGTCCAGCGCTGCTTTGCTGCTGCTAACGGCATTGCGCGCATGTTGCAGGTCTTCTTTTGAAAAGGCTCCCGCACCCATCAATTGGGTACGGCGTTGATAATCGGCCTGCGCTTGCTGGTAAGCGATTTTAGCCTGGGCAATATTGGCGTTATATTGTGCGTCGTTGACATAGATCTGTTTGGTTTTTCTCACCGTTTCTGCTAGCTTATTTTTGACTTTTTTAAAGTTGAGGTTGGCATCGGTATCATCTAGATTGACCAAGACATCCCCTTGCTGGACTAAATCGGTATTGGTGTAATTCACGCTGACCACGCTGCCGTTAACCTGCGAAGAAATAGTGACCTGATTGCCCATTACATAGGCATCATCGGTGCTTTGCACATTGCGTGAATTGAAATACCACCAGGTTGCACTGGCCATGGCCGCAATAATAATCACCATTAGAAAAATGAGCAGCCACTGCTTTCTTTTTTCTAATGGTGTTTTCACCTGATTACTGTCTGACTGTGGTGGTTGTGGCATGGCAAAACCCTTGCTTGTCTGTTTTATGAGCAATAGCAAACCATTACGCTGCTGTGGGCAATAAGCTCAGCGCGTAATTTATTCATTGAATGGCTTGGTTAATCACCTTCAGCTTAAAGCGGCATAGGCCTATGGGAAGAAACGCTGAAAGTTCGTAGTGATTATAAAAGCAGGCGTTGCCGTAACACAGCAGAGACATCGGAAATCATTGCAGGCAGCGTCCTACACGTGAAGTCCATCCCGCAACTACAGGTACAGGGGAAGGGGAGTGAATATGCCACAGATTGACTTCTGCACCTGATTTCGGCTCCGTACAGTGATAGGGGGGTTAGACAGCAAAAAGCGAATTAGAACTATAAACAGGCTTATGCTATAAGCTTGCAGATAACTTGAAATCCTTAAGATATTTCTTAAGCGAAGAAACATCGTTGACCAACGCTGCCCGTGTTTTTTATATGACCAGGAAACGACAATGAGTGAAACCAAGTCTTTGAGCGCCGTAATTGTTGATGACCATCCTCTGGCTCGTATGGCGATCAAGAACCTGCTGGAAAGTGAAGGCATTAGCGTCATTGGCGAGGCGGGGGACGGGGCAGAGGCTCTGCTGCAAGTGGCGCAGCATCAGCCAGACGTGGTGATTGTCGACGTCGATATTCCCATCATGAGCGGCATTGAGGTGGTTGAAAAGCTCAGAAAGCAGCAGTTCAGCCAAATCATTATCGTGGTTTCCGCCAAAAACGATCTGTTCTACGGCAAGCGTAGCGCGGATGCCGGGGCCAATGCGTTTATCAGTAAAAAAGAGGGCATGACCAATATCATCGCCGCGGTGCATGCTGCCCAGAATGGCTACAGCTATTTTCCTTTCTCACTGAACGGTTTTGTCGGCAGCCTTTCTTCGGAACAGGAAATGCTGGGATCTCTCTCCAGTCAGGAGATCAAGGTGATGCGTTCTCTCCTCAGCGGTGCAGATAATATGCAGATTGCGGCAGCGATGTTTATCAGCAATAAAACGGTCAGCACCTATAAAAGCCGTTTAATGGAGAAGCTTGGCTGTAGCTCGTTAGCCGATCTATTTGCTTTCGCCAACCGTAATAAAATTGGGTGAGTGCATGCTAAAACGGGTATTGGGGTTTTGGCTGGTTTTACTGTGTCTGATGCTGCCTGCGCAAGCAGTGATCAACGGGCCGATCACGTTAGCGCTGGCGACTAACCACCTGGTCACACCTCCGGCCATCTACTTGGGCCACGACGACTTTATCTGGCTGGCGCAAAAGCACAGTCTTACCGTCGCGGTGTATGGTGTTGAATCCCAACCGTTGAGTATGAATAGTGTTACCGGACGCTATTGGGGAATGAATGCGGATTATCTTGCGCTGTTTGGAAAGGCGCTGAATATCAATGTGAACGTCAAACTCTACGCCGATGAGCAACAGGCATTGGCGGCACTGCTTGCGGGCCGCGTCGATCTTGTTCTCACTACTCCCGGTAGGATTAGCCCGCAAAAGGCTCCCTTTATTGCCAGCTTGCCGCTGGTGCAAGGCTATCCAACCCTGGTGACGCGGCTTGCCGAGGTGATGAAGCCGTTTCACGATAATAGCGATAAGCTCAAGATAGCGATCACCCGGGATTTTCCCCCGGAATCATTTATTAAACAGGCATTTCCTAACGCCAGCGTCGTTTCTTTTGCCGATGAATATCAGGCGTTGGCCTCGGTTGCCAGCCATCAGAGTGACTACTTTCTCGGCAATAACCTCACCACCAGTTTTATTATCGCGCGCGATTTCTACCAGACGTTGGGAATGGTGAAGTTCTGGCGAGCACCGCAAAGCGGCGACGTGCTTATTGCGCTCGATAGTCAGCGGCAATTGGTCAACATTGTCGACAGATTTATCAGTTCACTGACCGAACCTCAGCATAGCCAGATTGCTCAGTCCTGGATTGATATGGGTAACCTCACCTTCTTAACCAGGGACCTAGCTTTTACCCCACAGGAAACTCGCTGGCTGGAAAAAAACCGCAAATTGCGCATAGTGATTAATCCCTATTACGCCCCGTTTAGCATGGTGGATGAAAACCAGGAAATACGCGGGATAGTTGGCGATATCCTTAACCTGATCCAGCTGCAAACCGGTTTGGCCTTTGAGCCGGTGATTGCCAATTCCAATGAAGAGATGGCCAGCATTATACGTAGTGGCAATTGGGATATCCTGTCCTCGGCCACGTACAGCCCAGAGCGGGAAGAACAAGCGGCCTTCACTCATCCGTTTTTGGCGACTCCTTTTGTGATCGTCACCCGCGTTGCAGTCAAGCAGACCGAAACGATGAAGCCTGGTATGAAAGTCGCTATTCCGGCCTACCATACGTTATCGGAAAAACTGAAAACCAAATATCCGGGTGTGCAATGGGTTGAGGTAGAGAACACCGGCGCGGCGCTGAGCATGCTGGATCGGAGGGAAATTGACGCGGTGGTGTCCACACAGCTCGCCTCACGCTACATCATCGATCACTATTATCCCAATCGGCTGAGCTATTTCCGTATCCCCGACGAGCGCACCGCCCAGATCGCCTTTGTCATTCCACGTGGCTCGCAAGAATTACAAAGCATTCTGAATAAGGCCATCGACGATATTCCCCCCAAAGAACTGATGAATTTGGCCGGGAAGTGGGTAAAAACCCCCGAAGTGAAAATTGACACCTGGAACCTTTATAACCGGCCTTTTTACCTGGTGATCGTTCTGGCTACGCTGCTGGTTGTCAGCAGCTTGCTGTGGGGAGCCTATCTGCTGCGGGCCATCCGTAAAAGCAAAGAGGCACAGGCTGCGCTGGAGTATCAGCTCGGTTTCCGCCAGACCTTATTCAACTCGATCCCCGTACCGGTGTACGTGATCTCGTTGGAAGGCGAGCTTGAAAGCTACAACAGCGCCTTCGGGGCCTTCTTCACCCCCGAGTTACATGCCGCGATGCATCATTCATTGTTCGATCGCCGTCATCCGCTGGCAGACATTTTCGCAGCGCTTCAACCCGATATCCAGCAAGGGCTGCAAGTCAACCAGGTTATCCCTCATCAACTGGTGCTGAATAATGGCACGGAAGAGCGCCTGATCCTGCACTGGTTAACGCTGTGCCAACTGCCCGCCAACACGCCGCCTACGCTGATTTGCGGCTGGAAGGACATTACCGAATCCAGGCAACTGATGGGGGCGTTGCAGGTGGAGAAAGACAAGGCCATCGATGCCAATCGGGCCAAGAGCACTTTCCTTGCCACCATGAGCCATGAGATCCGTACGCCGGTGAGTGCAATCATGGGGTTCCTGGAGTTACTGACGACCCATAGCCAAAGTCCGGCAGCAGAGAAGGAATCTATTCAGTTGGCTTATTCCACCGCTCAGTCACTACTCGGCCTGATTGGCGATGTGCTGGACATGGAAAAAATTGAGTCTGGCAACTTTGAGCTGGCGCCAGAATGGGTGGATCTGGCCTCGTTGTTAGCTACGACGGTCAGTAGTTTTGAAGGGGGGGCCACGCTGAAAAACCTGCGGCTGTCGGTCGATTACTGCCTGGAAAAAACGCAGGCGCTGTGGCTCGATCCGCAGGCGGTGAAACAGGTGCTGGCCAATCTCCTCAGTAACGCCATCAAATTTACCGTTGAGGGAGGGATCGAAGTGATAGCGCAAACGCACGCGCAGGGCACCGATCACACTCGCCTGACGCTGAGCGTGAAAGATAGTGGGGCGGGCATTAGCCCGCAGGAACAGCAACACCTGTTCAAGCCCTTTAGTCAGACCAAGTGGGGCAAGCAACAGACCGGATCGGGATTGGGTCTGACGATTTGCCGTGAGTTGGTTGAACGCATGGCCGGTACCATAGACATGGCCAGCCAGCCGGGCAGGGGCACCACCATGACGGTGACGCTCACCACCGCGGTTGCGGATCTGGAAAAGGTTATCGCCGTTTCATTCACACCTAAATCGCTCGTCAGTGGGCCTACAGCGCTGAGGATTGTGATTGCTGACGATCACCCCACCAACCGGCTGCTGCTGCGTCGTCAGTTGGCTACGCTTGGCTATCGGGTCGACGAGGCTATTGATGGTGTGGCAGCCCTGGCCTTGATTGAGGCCAATCCGTACGATCTGCTCATCACCGATCTCAACATGCCTAATATGGATGGCATAACGCTGACCCGTCGGGTGCGTGAATTCAATCAGGACATCATTATCTGGGGGCTAACCGCTAACGCACAGGCTGAAGAGAAAGAGCGCTGCCTGGCGATGGGCATGAACCTGTGCCTGTTTAAACCGGTAGATTTACCGCAGTTGGAAGCGGCGCTACAAGGTGTGACAGGACCTTCGCAGGCCGATCCACTCAGCGAGTTTATCGATATGGCTACGCTGCAGGCACTCAGCTTGGGTGACAACGCGCTGATGCGCCAGATGCTTGCGCAGTCGCGCCTGGAAAATGACCAAGATTTGCTGGCGGCGAGAAAGGCACTCCACTCTCAGGACTGGCCAACCCTGCAATGCCATTTACACCGCATTAATGGTACGGCTCAGTTGTTGGGAGCCACGTCATTACATCTGCTTAGTGAAAAACTGGAAAATGCGCTGGCGACACAACAGCATGAGGCGGTGATCGATGAGGGCATGCGCGAGCTGGAACAGTTGCTGCAGGGGCTGAATGCAGCCATTGAGGCATTTATCCGCCCATAGGTATATTCATACCCAGTAGGGGCGCGGCTTGCTGCGCCCCTTGATATAAGCCTACAACTGTAGTCCCGCACCTACAGTAATTACCAATCCCTCTCATATCTTCGAAACGATGCCTGTTCTAATATCCTTATCAAGTTTTGCGGCGAACGTAGCGTTCAAATAATAACGCTATTTATGCTGCCTGATATCGCGAATTTAATTCTTGATTAATAGGTCTCTCTTAAAAGGTTATTATTATGAACAAGGAAAATAACACCCCAGCTTATAATGAAAATGATGATGTTTACGCGTCAGTAGATTTGGCAGGTGAATTACCTAAGTCAACCTTCCCCATTACCGAGCGTAATCCGCGTAACGTCTTTAATGCTATCCGCGATGAACTGATGTTGGACGGTAATTCTCGCCAAAACCTGGCGACGTTCTGCCAGACCTGGGTGGATGACGAAATTCGTGAACTGATGGATCTGTCTATCGACAAGAACATGATCGATAAAGATGAATATCCGCAAACTGCCGAAATTGAAGCCCGCTGCGTCAGAATGCTGGCCGACCTGTGGAATTCGCCAACGCCGGAAACCACCCTTGGCTGTTCAACCATCGGTTCCTCTGAAGCCGCCATGTTGGGCGGGCTGGCGCTGAAATGGCAGTGGCGCAAAAAGCGTGCCGAGCAGGGGCTGCCTAGCGATAAACCGAACCTGATTTGTGGCCCGGTACAGATCTGCTGGCACAAGTTTGCTCGTTACTTTGACGTAGAGCTGCGTGAAATCCCGCTGGAAGGCGATCGTCTGATCATGAACGCGGAAGAAGTGCTCAAGCGCGTTGACGAAAACACCATCGGTGTCGTGCCAACGCTGGGCGTGACGTTCACCTGCCAGTACGAGCCGGTGAAAGAGGTCAGTGATGCGCTGGATCGCCTGCAGCAGGAAACCGGCCTGGATATTCCGATGCACATCGATGGTGCCAGCGGCGCTTTCCTAGCTCCATTCTGCTCGCCAGAACTGGAGTGGGACTTCCGTCTGCCACGGGTGAAATCCATTAACTCATCCGGTCATAAATTTGGTTTGGCGCCGTTGGGTGCTGGCTGGGTGGTATGGCGTGAAGCGGCGGATTTGCCCGAAGAGCTGATTTTCAACGTCAACTATCTCGGTGGCAACATGCCAACCTTCGCGCTGAACTTCTCACGCCCCGGTGGCCAGATCGTGGCGCAGTATTACAACTTCCTGCGCCTTGGCCGCGAAGGCTACGCCAAAATTCACAGCGCTTGCTACGCCACGGCTCAGCATTTGGCGGCCGAGATTGGCAAGTTAGGGCCGTTTGAAATCCTGTTTGATGGTGACAGCGATAAAGGCATCCCGGCGCTGGCGTGGAAACTGAAAGACGGCGCGGCGATCGGTGGTTATACCCTTTACGATCTGGCGGAAAAACTGCGCGCTCGCGGTTGGCAGGTTCCGGCCTATTCGATGCCGACACACCGTGAAGATCTGGTTATTCAACGCATTCTGGTGCGCCACGGCGTGAGCTACGACCTCGGTTGCCTGCTGATCGAAGATATCAAAAGGGCGCTGGTTGAATTCGAGAATCACCCTGTCATCAACCCAGTGTCTGCGCAACAAGGCAGCGGGTTCAATCACGGCTAAGGCCAGGGCTTTATTATTTCGGGGCGGCGTTGATGCCAGCCCCGCTTTTTTCCCCACCAATATTCGCTGGGAAGAGTAACCTCTTCCTGCAGGAGAATCGTTATGGCGAGCACAGAAAAAAGCGCCGCTCCAAAACAATTAACGTTGTTAGGCTTTTTTGCTATTACCGCATCTATGGTGATGGCGGTTTATGAATATCCGACCTTTGCAACCTCGGGTTTTTCTCTGATCTTCTTCCTGCTGTTAGGCGGCTTCCTATGGTTCATTCCCGTTGGCCTATGCGCCGCTGAGATGGCGACGGTAAAAGGATGGCAGGAAGGCGGGGTATTCACCTGGGTGTCTAAAACTCTGGGTGAAAAATGGGGCTTTGCCGCCATCTCTTTTGGCTATCTGCAAATTGCCATCGGTTTTATCCCTATGCTCTATTTTGTGCTGGGGGCGCTGTCTTACATCCTTAAGTGGCCTGAACTGAACGAAGACCCGATCGTTAAAACCGTCGCGGCATTGGTTATCTTGTGGGGTCTGGCGTTCACCCAGTTCGGTGGCACCAAAAACACCGCGCGCATTGCCAAGATTGGCTTCTTTGCCGGCATCCTGTTACCGGCGGCTGTCCTGGTGGTCCTGTCCGTCAGCTATCTGCATTCTGGTGCGCCGCTGGCCATCGAAATGAACGCCTCTACCTTCTTCCCAGACTTTACCCAAATGGGGACGCTGGTGGTGTTCGTGGCGTTTATCCTGAGCTACATGGGCGTTGAAGCCTCGGCGACTCACGTCAACGAGATGAAAAACCCAGGCCGGGATTACCCGCTTGCCATGCTGTTGCTGATGGTTGCGGCCATTTGTTTAAGTTCTGTCGGCGGGCTTTCTATCGCAGCGGTGATCCCACGTGGTGAAATCAACCTTTCTGCAGGGGTGATGCAAACCTTCAGCGTGTTGATCTCGCACTTCGGTCCGCAGTTTGAATGGGCAGTTCGCGTCATTGCTGCACTGCTGCTGTTGGGCGTGTTGGCAGAAATCGCTGCCTGGATTGTTGGGCCGTCTCGCGGCATGCTGGTTACCGCACAACAAGGGATCTTGCCTGCTCGCTTTGCCAAAATGAACAAGAATGGTGTGCCGGTTGCACTGGTGATTTCTCAGTTGGTGATTACCTCGATTGCGTTGATTGTCCTGACCAACACCGGGGGCGGCAATAACATGTCCTTCCTGATTGCGCTGGCGTTGACCGTGGTGATCTACCTGTGCAGTTACTTCCTGCTGTTCCTGGGCTACATCAAACTGGTACGCAAACAGCCGGAAAACGAACGTGTCTTCAATATTCCGGGTGGCAAAATGGTCAAGCTTGCCGTGGCTACTATTGGTTTGCTGACCTCTGCGGTTGCCTTTGTGGTCTCATTCTTCCCGCCTTCAGGTCTGGCCGGGGTAGAAGCCAACCATATGTACGTGACTATGCTGGTGGTGTGTTTCCTGGTGGTTGTGGCTATCCCGTTCATTATCTATGCGCTGCATGATAAACGCTTGAAGGCGACCAACCTCAAGCTGGTGCCTGTAAGCACGGATTCTGCGCCAGAAGGGCACTTCTTTATCCACCCGCGTGCACGCTCCGCGCACCATATTTTTGTCGATGACAAGCAAGTGCATTAATCGTTATTCGTTCAAGCACTGAATCACCAGGCAGGTTGCGGTGGGTAATAACCCACTTCAATCTGCTTTTTGCGTTTAAGGGGGGCGTAACATGCTGCAAATTGCTTCCTGCACCTGACTCTGACTCCGTATAGGGGGGTACAGAGGGCACCAGCTAATCATTGATTATCCAGATGGGCGCAGCATGCAGCGCCCCTACGGTTTGAGTCTGGCCGTTGATGTTACAGATCGCCTCCCATACTCGACTACAGCGCCGTAACGGCCCCCTCTCCCTTTGGGCGAGGGTTGGGGTGAGGGGCATTATTTTCGCCTGATTGAACGCCCAGTCATTGACCAATGACAAGGCGGCATGGGTGGCAGCCTCTTTATAATCAGGGCCGTTTGTCTTCTCACTGGTGTGGAACCATGGCTTATCAACTGAATCTTAACTGGCCCGAATTTTTAGAGAAATACTGGCAAAAACAACCTGTGGTATTAAAAAATGCCTTCCCGAACTTTGTCGATCCGATCACCCCGGACGAGTTGGCCGGTTTGGCGATGGAGGTTGAGGTAGACAGCCGTCTGGTCAGCCAAACCCATGGTCAATGGCAGGCCAGCCACGGGCCGTTCGAGCATTTTGATAATCTGGGGGAAACCGGCTGGTCGCTGCTGGCGCAGGCGGTTAACCACTGGCATGCCCCGTCAGCGGAGCTGGTCACCCCGTTCCGCGTGTTACCGGACTGGCGGTTGGACGATCTGATGATCTCTTTCTCGGTTCCTGGTGGCGGCGTAGGGCCACATATCGATCAATACGACGTATTTATCATCCAGGGCATGGGGAGCCGCCGCTGGCGCGTGGGTGACAAACTGCCGCTGAAGCAGTTTTGCCCGCATCCGGCACTGCTGCACGTGGAACCTTTCGAGCCGATTATCGATGAAGATCTGGAGCCGGGCGATATCTTGTATATTCCGCCGGGCTTCCCGCACGACGGCTTTACCCACCAAACCGCGCTCAACTATTCCGTTGGCTTCCGTGGCCCTAACGGCAGGGATTTAATCAGCAGCTTCGCGGACTATGCGCTGGAAAACGATCTCGGGGGCGAACATTACAGCGATCCTGATTTAACCTGCCGGGAACATCCGGGCCGGGTTGAAGAGTATGAGCTCGATCGCCTGCGTGGGATGATGACGGATCTGATTAATCAGCCGGAAGATTTTAAACAGTGGTTTGGCCGCTTTGTGACCACGCCACGCCACGAGTTGGATATCGCCCCAGCGCAACCACCTTACGAGCAGGATGAGGTTATCGAAGCGTTGATGGACGGTGCCGTCCTGACTCGCCTGAGTGGCTTAAGAGTGCTGGAGGTGGGTGGCAGCTTCTTTATCAACAGCGAACGCCTGGATACCGTCGAGCCTAACGCCGCCGATGCCCTATGCCGTTACACTATCGTCGGTAAGCAAGAGTTAGGTGAGGCGCTGCAAAACCCGGCGTTCGTTGCCGAGTTAACCGGTCTGGTTAATCAGGGGTACTGGTTCTTCGACGAGTAAACGGTATAGATTTCCCCCAGGTCACGGCGCAAGCCTTTGCCTGGGGGAGTTAATTAATCCACCAGAACACGCTTATTGGTCGCGCCCCAAAGGATCGACATCTCGGTAAACAACGCACCGCTGATGTCTTCAACTTCGTTGGCGGTGATTTCTGCATTACCTTGTTTGCCGAAGAACACCACCTCATCACCAGGAGTGACGCCTTTCACGTCGGTCACGTCCACCATCACGGTATTCATCGAGGTTTTACCCACCACCGGCACCCGCTGCCCCTGGATCAGTACATGACCGGCATTGCTGAACACACGGCGATAACCGTCGGCATAACCCACTGGGATGTTCGCCAATACTGAATCGCGTTTCAGGGTGTAGGTACGATCGTAACCGACGGT
This sequence comes from Serratia sp. T13T92, assembly GCF_047530105.1. NCBI lineage: Bacteria > Pseudomonadati > Pseudomonadota > Gammaproteobacteria > Enterobacterales > Yersiniaceae > Serratia > Serratia sp. T13T92. The sequence goes on from NZ_JBLJAK010000024.1 coordinate 28,184, forward strand.
ATTGCCTTTAGGGTAATGGTTGAGTGCCGCGATGGATGACTTGAAGGTCATCACGCGTTTATAGTCGTTACTGGCAATGGTATCGCCATAAAACACCCCGCCAACGCGCACCATATCAAGCCTGGACTCTGGCACGGTAAGGGTCGCAAAGGTATTGGCAACGTGTAAGGTCACGTCGCTGCGTTTGATCCCGGTAATGTCTAGCACCTGCTGGGATTGCACCTTGAAGCGGGCAAGATCCTTGCGCACCGCTGCTGCATCTTCCTCAGGATAGTGGGACATAATGCCGACCATTTTCAGATGAGATAATGCAGAGATAGCCTTGGCTTCAGCCAATCCGGCAGCTTCGCTGACTTCCAGGCCGTTACGTGACATGCCGCCAGAGTTCAGTGCCAAATGGAAACGTAGGGTTTTGCCCTGCTGGGCGGCAATGGCATCCAGGCGTTTCGCCATTTCCAGATTACCGATCAGCTCTTCGGTGTCATAGTCGGTAGCCTGGCGCATCTCTGCTTCGGTGGCATTGCGCACGCGCATCAGGCGGCCTTTAAAGCCGAGTTCGCGCACGGTTTGCAGTTCTTGGTTACTGGCCACGCCAATACACTGCACGTGGTTCTTGATCATCACGGGTGCCACCAGCGAAAGGTCATGCCCGTAGGCATCGCCTTTCAAAATGGCGCAAAGGGTAGTTTTATCGCCCAACAGTTGCTGAATCTTGTGGGTGTTATATTCCAGCGCGCTTTGCGAGATTTCCAACCGGGCATTGCTTACCACCGTCGGTGAACTTTTAACCGTAGCGGCGAGGGAATGAGTGGGGTTGGTGGCAGTGGGTTGATGGCAAGCCACCAACGTTAATAGCGGTATTAAGACTAAATGGCGTAAATGTAGCGGCATATTCCCTTCCTGGTGAAATAAAAAAGAGTTTTTATCGGCCTCAGTCAGTTTTTTTATCTGATTTGACGGCGGGTGTGGCTGAGCGATCAGCGGCATTAAATAAATGATAAAAGTGACTTTTTGTCAAATTTATTAATAATCTACAAGGGTGGAAAAGGATGCGGGTAATAAATGTAGCTATTGGGTTTTCCCCTCACCCCAACCCTCTCCCACAGGGAGAGGGAGCTGATAGCCCCAGCTCTTTTAGACGTAAATAGATAATCTCAGAAAACTCGATCGCCTCCTCATTCATGGTATGTCGACGAATTTTTAGAACCACATCAGGGAGTAAGAAGAAGAAAGATAAGGTATTATGCAGAGCGATCAATGAACTCGATCTGATCCCCTCTCCCACAGGGAGAGGGAGCTGATAGCCCCAGCTCTTTTAGACGTAAATAGATAATCTCAGAAAACTCGATCGCCTTCTCATTCATGGTGTGTCGCCGAATTTTCAGGACCACATCAGGGAGTAAGAAGAAGAAAGATTGGGTATTATGCAGAGCAATCAATGAACTCGATCTGATCCCCTCTCCCTTTGGGAGAGGGTTAGGGTGAGGGGCATCATTGTCGTATTGTTATAGCCTGACAGCATTATTTCATGGAATGCAGGCCAATCACGTTGCCTTCACTATCTTTGGCGATGGAAATAAAACCATTTTCGCCGATGGCAAATTTTTCTTTCAGGATTTCACCGCCGTTTGGGACAATGCGGCTTTCTTCTACGGCGCAATCCTCACATGACAGATAAACCATGGTGCCGCCCGCTCCAACTGGTACTCCAGCCATTTTAACCAGTGCGCCGCCAGACCCTTCCCCACCTTCCTGGTAAGGGAACATCAGGTATTCCATGCCCTCGGTTTCCAGTTTTTCTAACTGGGTGTTGAATACTGCCTCATAGAATTTCTTTGCTCGTGGCATATCAGTAACATAAATTTCAAACCAGCTAACGATATTTTTATTCATGGTATTCTCCAGTGGTATTGATTGTTGTTCCTGGTTGGTTATGTTACATGTGCTGTTTATTTACACAGTGATATAGATCACGTAATCAACTCGTGTTTGGTCTGCTGCTGGGGACTGACCAGGGCGAACGCTATTCAACAAAGCCCAATGCGATGATAAATTATCCGCTGGGTTTATTCCTGTTGCCGATATTGTAATATCTTATGCCAGATATTTTTTATTAATCATATAATGAATGTATATTTTTGGTTTTTAATTATGGATTATTCTTATTTTTAATTAAGATCAATCCATAACGTGGGGTAGGTAAGGCTTTAATGTTGACTGTGGATTTACTCTATTATTATAATTTAATCGCTTTAAGACGATTATATCTCGTCAAATTAAAGCTATTTTCTAGAAAAATAGTGCAAGTTCATTTTGGTAATTACTATAAGGATATATTTATGAAAAAATTAAACGCATATGAAGTTTCAAATGTTATTGGTGGTTATGTACTTGGTTGTGTTATTACCTATGAGCGTCAAACCACAGGTACCGGTACCTCTGCGGTAACCGTTTGCCGTCGCGTTGCCACCTGCCAAGGCAAGTTCGGTGAATTTTTGACTCGTGAACCAGCCGATCTGTCTCGCTGCGGTGCTTAATCGCAAGTAATCGTTAAGGTACGGCACTACGGATGGTGTCGTACCTTTTCTTTTCACTCCATATTCTCTTCTTCTTTCTGCGATTATTTATAGCAATTATCCCCGCGACGAAAGCTATTCTTTATCTGTAGTTTGTGATCCCAGCATCAAACCCCCTGAACAATGTTGAACGTATGTTATCGGTTTGTTATATTAATTTTCTGGCTGATGCAAAAATAGCGGCACCTTTCGGGGCATGCTGCTCAGTACGATAAGCCTGTTCTCTTTTGTTACTTATGTTTCAAGGGGTTAATCATGGTGGTTGCTACCCGGCTCGCTGATGCCAGTTTTGAACAGTGGTTAGGCCAAATCAATTCTGCCTGTGGCCGGTTTTGTGCCAAAACCCTGGCACCTGGGTTTGCCGGTGCGATCCAGGAGTTCCACACCCATGCGTTACGCCTGAGCGTAGTCGATGCTGCCCAGACCCGGCTTTATCGCACCCGCCGCGAAGTAGAGCAAAGTGACGGTTGCCACTTTTTTACCGTATTCCAACTGTATGGCCAGTCGGTTATGGAGCAGGGCGATCGGCAGGCGGTGCTGTCTGCCGGGGATATCACCCTGATCGACGCCGCGCAGCCCAGCAGCTTTACCTACCAACAGGGGTCCCGCCAGTTATCACTGTTGCTACCGCGTAGTTATCTTGAGCAGCAACTGCGTTTTACCGATCTGCCCGGTGCGCGGCGTATTGCTGCCGATAACGCAGCGGCTAAGCTTAGCCAGCAGTTGGTGTTGGGCAGTATGCAGAATACGCAGATGAGCCGCCTGGAGAGCGAAGCGGTGCTTAACGCCGTGGCCACCTTGTTACAGCCTGCCTTGATGGAGCAAGACGAGGGGCAAGATAGCCATGAGCGCATTTTTACCCGTTCGCTGGCGTTTATCGATCAGCATATTCAGTCCGAACAGCTGCGCCCAGAATGGGTTGCCAGTGAGATAGGCGTCTCCGTGCGTAGCCTGTACCGGCTATTTGCCCGTAAGGGGCTGGTGGTGGCGCAGTACATTAAAAACCGGCGTCTAGATCTCTGCGCCCAGGTTTTGCGCCAGGCCAAGGAGCGGCAAAAGCTGGCCAATATTGGTTATGACTGGGGATTTACCGATCACAGCCATTTCTCCACCGCCTTCAAGGCCCGTTTTGGCGTCTCACCGAGCGCGTACCGCAAGCAGTATCTGTAACCCCGCCTGGATGATTTGCCAGCAGATTGTCAGGAGTGACAAATCGGATGGCAAGCACAACAAAATATCCCCAGTGAAGAGTTGCTATGGTGAATTGGGGCCCCGTAAAACGGGCTCATCACAACAACAACGGCGGTAATGTCTCTTTGATGGGTGACGGGGGAAAGATGGTAGCTAACACAACAACAATCAAAACCAAACGTCTGCCAGCGGCGATTGCGCTGGCGTTAGGCTTGCTGATCGGCGCGGGTTGGCAGCCAGCGGCGTTGGCTCATGGCGCTGCGGCACATAGGGTTCCGCTGCAAAAAACGCTGGAGGAGTTTGGTGCCAGCGTGCAGTGGGATGACTACGCCCGCATGTTCGTTATCGTGAAAGATGGTGCCTATGTGAAGGTCAAACCGGATAGCCGCGAAGCCATCGTTAACGGCAAGCCGCTGAGATTACAGGTGCCGGTGGTGTTCAAGGGTAAAACGGCCTATATGTCCGACGAGTTTATCAACGAGGTGTTCCAATCCGGCCTGGATCAGACCTTTGCGGTGGAACATCGGGCCCATCCGCTAAATCCCTTGAGTGCGGCGGAGATTAACGCGGCGGTCGCTATCATCAAGGCGGCCCCGGAGTATAAAAACAACGTGCGCTTTACCGAAATCTCGCTGCGTGAACCGGAAAAAAGCCAGGTCTGGCAGTTCGTGCTAGGCGGTCGCGACGTACAGCAGCCCCGGCAGGCCGACATCACGCTGCTCGACGGGGTACACGTGATTGAAACCGTGGTCGATCTGCAACAGAAAAAAGTGCTGTCCTGGCAGCCGATCAAAGACGCTCAGGGAATGGTGCTGCTGGATGACTTCGCCAGCGTTCAGAGCATAATCAACGCCAGTAAAGAGTATGCCGAAGCCCTGAAGAAACATGGCGTTGCGGACCCGAGCAAAGTGATCACCACGCCGCTGACCGTTGGCTATTTTGATGGAAAAGATGGCCTGCAGCAGGACCAACGCCTGCTGAAAGTGGTCAGCTATCTCGATGTTGGCGATGGCAACTATTGGGCACATCCGATCGAAAACCTGGTGGCGGTGGTCGATCTGCAACAGAAGAAAATCATCAAAATTGAAGAGGGGCCGGTGATCCCGGTGCCGATGAAGCCAACGCCGTATGACGGACGCGATCGTAAGGCCCCGAAAATCAAACCGTTGGATATCATTGAGCCGGAAGGCAAAAACTACACCATCACCGGTAACACCATCCACTGGCAGAATTGGGATTTCCACCTGCATCTGAATTCCCGCGTCGGGCCGGTGATTTCAACCGTGACCTATAACGATAATGGCCGTAAGCGCAAGGTGATGTATGAAGGGTCGCTGGGCGGCATGATCGTGCCTTATGGCGATCCGGACGTGGGCTGGTATTTCAAAGCCTATCTGGATGCCGGGGATTACGGCATGGGCACGCTTACCTCACCGATTGCCCTTGGCAAAGATGCACCGCAAAACGCGGTGTTGCTGGATGAAACCATCGCCGATTACACCGGCAAGCCGACCGCTATTCCACGGGCCATCGCCATCTTTGAGCGTTACGCCGGGCCGGAGTACAAGCATCAGGAAATGGGGCAGCCGAATATCAGCACCGAGCGTCGCGAACTGGTGGTGCGCTGGATCAGTACGGTAGGCAACTACGATTACATCTTCGACTGGGTTTTCCACCAGAACGGCACCATTGGTATCGACGCTGGGGCAACGGGTATCGAAGCGGTGAAAGGGGTGAAAGCCAGAACCATGCAGGATCCGACGGCCAAGCAGGATACGCAATACGGCACGCTGATCGATCACAACATTGTGGGCACCACCCATCAGCACATTTACAACTTCCGGCTGGATATGGATGTGGATGGCGAAAATAACAGCCTGGTAGAGTTGAACCCGGATGTGAAGCCTAACGATCGGGGCGGCCCGCGCACCAGCACCATGCAGGTCGATCAGGTGAAAGTTACTACCGAACAGCAGGCGGCACAGAAATTCGATCCTTCGACCATCCGCTTGCTGAGCAACCAGAGCCGGTTGAACAAGATGGGTAACCCGGTTTCCTATCAGTTGATCCCGTATGCGGGCGGTACGCACCCGATCGCCAAGGGGGCCAATTTTGGCAAGGACGAATGGATTTACCACCGTCTGAGCTTTATGGATCGGCAACTGTGGGTGACCCGCTATAACCCGAATGAGCGCTATCCGGAAGGCAAATACCCGAATCGCTCGATCCACGATACCGGGCTGGGCCAGTACACGGCGGACAATCAGCCGATAGACAACACCGACGACATGGTCTGGCTTACCACTGGCACCACCCATGTGGCACGAGCGGAAGAGTGGCCGATTATGCCAACCGAGTGGGTGCACGCGTTGCTCAAACCGTGGAACTTTTTCGATGAAACACCAACGCTGAATCTGAACGGGCAAAAGCAGCAGTAAGCCAGATTGAAGGAGTAGAGGAACAGCGAGCTCCGGCAACCTATTGATTATCCAGACGGGCGCAGCATGCAGCGCCCCTACGGTTTGGTTCTGTTGGCGTTTGTCAGCAGTATGCCAAAGAACGACTCCTGCACCTGAGCATAACTCCGTACCAGCTCCCTCTCCCTGTGGGCTGTCTCTTATACACAACTCGGCATCTTACTGTTTTTTATGGGAATTATTTCAAGCGCATCAATAGGGCGCTCGGAAAAATTCTCTTTAAAATCAGCCTGCTATGTTTCTCAAATTACGGCCATTTGACCGCAACTTGAGATGTGTATAAGAGACAGCCCTGTGGGAGAGGGTTGGGGTGAGGGGAAGCAGCGATATCGAGTGACGGCTAATAACACAGGGGGCGAATGAGAATTCGCCCCCTGACTATTTAACGGATGCAGAACGGTTAGTAACGAATACACACCGATTTGGACTCGGTATAAGCATCCAACCAGTCCGGGCCGAAATCACGGCCGCTGCCAGACTGCTTGAAGCCGCCAAACGGCATGTTGGCGTCGATTAACGTATGAGTGTTGACCCACACCGTGCCCGCCTGAATGCGTGGCGTATAAGTCATCGCCGCTTGCAGGCTGGTGGTCCACAGGCTGGCCGTCAGGCCATAGTCGGTATCGTTGGCCTTCTGCAGAGCCTCCTCGGCATCCGCTACGCGGATCAGGTTGACGACCGGGCCAAACACTTCTTCCCGCGCCAGGTTCAGGCTGTCATCGGGATTGATCACCAGCGTTGGGGGAATATAGAAGCCTTGTAAATCAGGCCCGGCGGCACCGGTGATCAACTCGGCGTGTTTGTTGCGGGCATCATCCAGATAGGCGGCCACCTTGTTGCGGTGCTCTTTGGACACCAGCGGGTTGATCTGGGCGTTGCCATCCATCCCCGGCCCGACAGAAAGCGACTTCACTGCCTGCTCAAAACCGGCGACCAGTCGATCGTAAATCGGTGCTTCGATATAGATACGTGAGCTGGCGGCGCAGACCTGCCCCTGGTTGAGGAAGCTGCCGGCCATCAACCCTTCGATCACCAGTTGCAGATCGGCATCTTTCAGCACAATGGCCGGGTTTTTACCGCCCAGTTCTAACGTGACGCGGGTCAACCGATCCGCCGCCGCGCGTGCGATCCCTTTCCCCACTGGCGTGGAGCCAGTAAAACTCACTTTGGCGATCAGCGGATGTTCCGTCAGCGCCTTACCGCAGACCGCTCCCTTGCCGGTCACCACGTTAAACACGCCCGGTGGCACACCAGCTTCGCTTGCCAGTTCCGCTATACGCAGCAGGGTAAGAGGCGTCGTTTCAGACGGTTTGATGACGATGGAACAGCCTGCGGCCAGCGCTGGCATTACCTTCCACATGCCAATCAGCAGCGGGAAGTTCCAGGGGACAATCCCGGCCACTACGCCGATCGGCTCCTTGCGGGTATAGACCTGATATTTGGCTCCCGGCGGCATCGGAATGGAGACATCCAGGGTTTGGCCGACGATCTTGGTGGTCAGCCCGGCGGTATAGCGCATCCAGTTCAGCGTGCAGCCCACTTCAAAGGCGCGGGAGATGTTGATGGATTTCCCCTGTTCCAGGGTTTCCAACTGGGCCAGCTCCTCGGCGTGTTGCTCAACCAGATCGGCGAAGCGCAGTAAAATGCGCTCACGTTCGGCGGGTAGGCGCTGTGCCCAAACGCCAGCGGTAAAGGCCTGATGGGCTGAGATGACGGCCAGTTCCACGTCGGCGGCGTTGGCATCGGCGGTGCAGGAGATCTGTTTGCCGTCAGCAGGGTTATAGACCGCCAGCCGCGATTCGGCCTGGGAGGTTTGCCACTGGCCGTTGATATACAGGCCGTGCTGACGATCGAGGAAACGGACTACGCTGTCCAGTATGGTCACATTAGGCATACGCCCTCCTAAGGGAATAAACGGATCGTTACCCTTAACAGTCTATAGCGTTATGCCCAATGCGGTTTTCATCTGCCTGACATTTGGTTTGTACTGCGTGACACTTGCGGACTATTTACGCGCCAGCAAGGTGGCGAAACGCAGTTTGATGCGGTTGCCCTCGGCATCTACGCGGTGCAGCTCGCCGGGGTTCTCGTTATATTTGATGATGTCCCAATCCTGATAATAATCGGCTAACTCATCCGGTTTGAAGGTGAATGAGAAGGGCACCGTGCAGGGGTAATCTGGCGTATCCATGGCCGCGACGATCAGGTTGTAGCCTCCTTTAACCGTGCTGTCTTGCATATTGCGCACGATGTGTGGGATCTGCTGGCGATCCAGGAACATAAACACCACGGTAGACAAGATAAAGTCGTACTGGCCGCTAAAGCGATGAGTATTGAGATCCTGCTCGCTGGCGCTGATGTGTGAAAGCTGCTCGGTGGCTATGATCTGGTTTATTGCGGCGATCGACGCAGCGTTTTTGTCCCAGGCGGTAACATCAAAGCCTTTCAGGTTGAGATACAGCGAATTGCGGCCGCTGCCACAGCCCAGATCCAGCGTCTTGCCGGGCGCGATCAGTTTGGCGGCCTCAAGGACTTCGGAATGGGTGGCCGTCAGGGAGTATTTTTGGGTGTAGTAGTTTTCTGGCAGGGTGGTCTGCTGATCCATCATGATGTTCCTCTATATTTGATGTATATAAAATACATCTTTAATGACCTTTTGCCTAGCCGTTGAGAGGAGCACAGTATACCCGTTCAGTTTGGCCTGGCGGTATCCCTGCGCCAGGCCCTGGTTTTATCAGGCAATGCGCCTTGGATTGTGCAGCCCAAAGTTAAAGCTGTTGCAGCGGCGGCAGAACTCTTTCATCGCCGGTGGGGAATCCATCATCGGCAATTTCACCTCGATAAACGCCAACTGGTCCTGACGCGAAGCCTGCTCCAGTGCCATCTCCAGCTGTTGGCTGGTTGCTACCGCGACGCAAAACGCCTGAGTCTGCGGGCTTAGCACCGCCGGGAGTTTGGCGTAATCCCACGAGCCGATATCGTTATAAGACGACGTTTCGCCAAGGATATAGCGCTCAATGGTGTAACCGTCGTTATTGATCAGAAAGACGATCGGCTTTTGCTCATGGCGTAACAGCGTTGAGAGCTCCTGGGCGGTGAGCTGGAAGGAGCCATCACCAATAAACAGCAACTGCCGCCGTTGGGGCGCGGCCATCATCGTGCCGAGCAATGCCGGTAAGGTATAGCCGATCGATCCCCAAATCGGTTGGTTGACCACGGTAATGCCGTTTGGCATTCGCATGCCGCCGATCGCTGCACCAGAGGTGCCATTTTCAACGACCAGCACGTCATCCGCCTGAATAAAGTGCCGTATCCGCTGCCAGAAATAGTCCTGATAGAGCGGTTCGCTGCTTGGCTGCGCCAGTTTTTGCTGCGGTCCGGATAGTGGCTTCAGCGGCGGCTGGCTGGTGGCTGGAGCTTTCTCTAGTAGAGCTTGCAGCAGCTCGCTTGCCGTTACCGCAGGGTAGGAAACGTTATCCAGCTTCAGCGAAAACGGCTGAATATCCACCACCGACTGCTCTGGGATCTGCTGGCTGAAATAGCCGGTGGTGGAATCCACCAGGCGTACGCCAAAGCTGAGGATGCAATCTGACTGGGCCATCAGCTCAAACAACTCGGGGCGAGACAGATCGCCGTTGTAGCCGCCTTGCCAGCCCGGCGTGTTCTCTGAGATCGCACATTTTGCCGTGGGCATATTGGTCAACGGGATGGCGAATTTATCCGCCAGCGTTAACACCTGCGTTTGAAGTTGATATCGTTCGACCATCTGATCGATCAGGATGATTGGCCGTTTAGCACGGCTAATTCGTTCGAGCAGGGCTGCGCTGGCAAGCTGAAGATGGCTGGCATCGCTGCTTGGCAAGCGATACGGGGCGGGATTATCGGCAACCTCAATTTCCACTTCACAAATGTCTGAAGGGAGCTGCAGGTAAACCGGTTTTTTGCGTTGCCAGGCGCAGGCGATGACTCGCGGGATCTCCGTGGCGGCATTTTCCGGGGTGATGAGCGCCTGCGCCACGGTGAACTGCCGGAAACAGTTCATCACGTTATCAAAATTGCCGTCTGCCAGGGAGTGGTGCAGCAGCGCATTGCCCTGCATGGCGTGCAGCGGTGGCGTACCCGCAATGCAAATCACCGGGGACGATTCCGCATAGGCTCCGGCAATGCCGGAAAGGGCCGCCAGATCGCCCACGCCATAGGTGGTGATCAACGCCCCGGCGCCTTTGAGGCGGGCATAGCCGTCGGCGGCGTAAGCGGCGTTCAGCTCGTTACAGTTGCCAATGAATTCGCACTCTTGGTCATGCTCGATGGTTTCCAGTAGCGCCAGGTTGTAATCGCCGGGCACGCCGTAGATGCGATCCACTTTCAGGGCGCGCAGCTGTTGCAGGATGAATGAACCTATGGTGATCCTCATTGATTGCTCCACATTCACGTCAATTTATTGTTATTTAACCGCGCGCAGCAGGGAACGGCTGGCGATGTCGCGTGGTTAATCGTTGAAAATGCGAGTCGCTTGTAGGGCGTCAGCATTAACAGTTGGTGAAAGTGGCGGCTTGTTCAAGCTGAGCGGGTTTGGGGGAAGGATTGCCTATCGTATCAAGGAGTTTACGACCCAAAAGGGGTAGCAGCAGCGGTTTTCGCAAGGGGCGGTACTTTTCTTGCATTGATGGCCGCTGGAAATTGCGGCAAGGGCAGAAGCGAAAAGCCAGACGGGTACTTTCCGCCATCTTCACTTCTCTCCTGGCTGGGCGTCAATTTTTCGCTACGCCAGGAGGAAGATAATTTAAAGTGGGGGAGTGGCGCTCAGAAGAACATGATCCAGGCCGCCGAAATCGGCATCGCCAACACCAATGCTGGCAGCATATTGGCTACCGGGAACAGCTTTATACCGCAGATGCGCAAGCCGGTGGCCAACATCATTAACCCGCCAACGGCAGAGAAATCGGCCTGCATCGCCGGCGTGGTCAGCGGCAAGATGAACACGGCACCAAACGCCAGCGCTAGCTGGATGACCAACTGCGGGACGGCGATCAGCGCCACGGCCAGGCCAAGCGTGGAAGCAAAAATCAGCGCGGTGAACAGATCGAGGAACGATTTGGCGATCAGCACGCTGGCATCCCCGGTCATCCCTTCGTGCATTGAGCCAAAGATACCGGTGCCGCTGGCACAAAACAGCACGATAATGGCGACATATGCCTCCAGAAACTCTTTCTGGTCCTCTCTGACAGCGCCTTTGGGGGCCATCAGATTACGGGCCCAGCCTCCGATGCGGCTGATGCCCCGTTCGATGTAGCAAAGCTCGCCAAGCAGTGCTCCCAGCACCAGTGCCAATACCATCACCGGCATATGTGCTACCTTGCCGATCAGCACTACGCCCATCCCCATCGAGGTAATACCAAAAGTCATTGGCAATGCCAGGCGCACCCGCTCCGGCAGCCTATGACCCAACATTGCCCCTGCAATACCCCCGGCCAATATTGCTGCACCATTAATAAATGGACCAATAACCATACCTATCCCTCGGCAAATAAAACCTAAGGTTCCTCCATAAGTCGTTGAGGTGCAAGCAGGATAACCGGAGTTTTCTGACAGACAATGTGTGTACAGGCGCATAACTTGGGCGCGTACGCCAATGGGCACCAAACTTAACCGTCTCTCAACGAGGGGCGATAAAAGCATCGGGCCAGTGAGATACGGCTTGCTCAGGATAGGACGATCGGTAAGAATCCCCGGCTTTATTTTTACAGGAGTTGCGAAATGGTGGTTAAAAGGATCTTGTTAGCTGGGGGGTTGGCGTTGATATTTCCTGCACTGCCTTCCTACGCCGAAGTTAGTGCGGAAAATAGCAATGTCGCGCACGCTGAAGAGCCAGGCTGGTGGGGGCGTTTTACCGGCAACGTGGCGGAAACCTGGAACAACTCGCCTAATAAGGAGCTCTATCTCCCGGCGATCACCTGGCACAACCGCTGGACCTACGACAAGGAAAAGACCGACGAGTACAACGAGCGCCCTTGGGGGGCTGGCTATGGCATCTCACGGTTTGATGCCGATGGTGATTGGCACGCGATCTACCTGATGGCGTTCAAGGACTCTTACAACAAGTGGGAGCCGATCGGCGGTTATGCCTATGAGAAGATCTGGCGGCCGATTGAAGGGGAGGATTTCCGTCTAGGGCTTGGGTTTACCGCCAGCGTGACCGCTCGCGACAACTGGAAATATATCCCGATCCCCGCGCCGCTGCCGTTGGCGTCAATTGGTTATAAGCAACTGACCTTCCAGGCCACCTATATTCCGGGTACCTACAACAACGGTAACGTGTTCTTCGGCTGGTTACGCTGGCAGTTCTGATGATTTGCCGAAATTCTGAAAAATGCGCGGCAGCCCGAATAAACGGAACTTGTCGGTTGGTACGACGTCCGAGCTAAGCGTGGTGTTAATTGCGCCGTCATTTTGCAGTTAAACAGGAGTCTTGCCGTTATGAATACCAAACATCGCTTATTGTTGGCCCTGAGCTTGACCACGGTAATGGCTACGGGCAGTGCCCAGGCCGCCGGGTTGATGGACTCCCTCAGCAGTGCCGCCACAGAACTGAGCAAATCGGGTGGCAGCACCAGCAACGGTGGCATGTCGCTGTCTTCGCTTAGCGGATTACTCAACGGCGGTGATAACGCGTTGAGCTCCTCCAGCATGACCAACGCCGCAGGGATCTTGCAGTACTGCGTGCAGAATAACGTCCTGTCGGCGAACGGCACCGAAGCGGTGAAAGACCAACTGCTGAATAAACTGGGCATCACCAGCACGGCCAATGCCAACAGTGAAGATTACCAGCAAGGTCTGGGTGGCCTGTTGAATACCGGCAAGGGCAACACGCTGGATCTCAATAGCCTGGGCACCTCGCAAATCACCGAGAAGGTGAAGCAGAAAGCCTGCGATCTGGTGCTGAAACAGGGCATGTCCTTTATTTCATGATCCCTTTGGGGTAGCGATGCTCCCGCTTAATTCATGGTGAGAATAATTCAATGGCCAAAATCCTGATGCTTTTCCTCTTCGCCAGTGTGGCTTTGTTACAGGGGTGTACGGTGAAAACCAATGATGATGCGCCTGCGCCGCCAAAGGTGATTGGCATGGCAAATCCGGCAGATGTGTATTGCAGCCAGATTGGCGGCAAGCTTAACCCCAAGCAGAATGCTCAAGGGCAGTATTCCACCTGCACCTTGCCTGATGGGCAAGAGATTGAAAGTTGGGAGCTGTTCCGCCGCGACCATCCGGCGAAAAAATAACCCGGTAGGACGGTGCTAGAACTCTCTATCACTTATCGGATGATATTGGCCTGGCCCCTCCTCTGAAAAGGTCAATGGCAGCCTGCCATCGGGCCGATCTGCCACCGAGAGGGCCGTACGGAAGCTACAACCGCTGTGGATGTTTTTCACCTTCATCACATAGCGGCCGTTGGGCTCCAGCTTGATATTGAAACTGCTGGCGGCGGGGAGGAACACCTCGGCCAGCAGTTGCTTGGTGGCGTTCTCCAGTTTGACCAACACGGCAAATTCATTGTGCTGATTATCCAGCGTTAACGTCTGCAATTTGCTACCGGTTTGCCAATCTGGCTCATGGAGATAACCTGCCGAAGCGGGCCATGGGCTGCCCTGATTGTCGGACAGCGGCCCAACGCAGTGTTGGCGAGCCTCTCGTAACGGGGCTTCCCGCTGGATCACGTAATTCTGTGGTGCGGCAAGGGTAAAACTCTCCTCCTGTACTCCTTCACTCAAGTGGCGTTTAGCCAGAAAAACCCCGGCAGCAAGCAGCATAAAGAAGATCAATAGGGTCAGTCGATTGCGGAAGATCGGTGCCAATAGCCTGCCCGGCAGTTGAAACAGCCAGCTTGCAACTCTCAATAGCATTGTTTTTCCTTTATGGCCGCCTGTCTTTCAAGCCGCAACTTGCCTTTCAATGGGTGTTTAATCAGAGCGTTACGTCTGCGTTAACGTAACTTTTTCCAGTATAGCCAACATCCTGATGGCGAAAATCGCCAAAAGCGCTTTTTCTCAGATTGATGGCAATGTCGTCGGGTATGGAGGCGATCTGTAACACCAACGATTGGGCTCAAAACGTAGGGGCGCTGCATGCTGCGCCCGTTTTACAACACCTACGTTTTGAGCGGGTGGGGTTGTTAGCCATCTTCTTTTTAGACAAAGTATTTGTACGGTTTTGTACGTTTGTGTATATTATTGTTCGTTGTCACTTCGCCGGACCTTCAGAATGTCAAAACTGCTGCCTAATGAACGCCACCAGGCCATCCTTGCCACCTTGCAACAGCAGGGGCGAGTGCTGGCGATCGAAATGGCGGCGCAGCTGCATACCACCGAGGCCACCATCCGCCGCGATCTGCGCCAACTCGCGGCGCAAAACCTGTGCAAACGGATCTATGGTGGAGCGTTGGCGCTCACGCCTGCCGGTGGCTATTTGGCCGAGCGGGTTGAGATTAGTGGCGATGAAAAGCATCGGCTGGCCCAGGCAGCCCTGCCTCTGATCCAGAGCGGGCAGGTGATCTTTCTCGATGCGGGTAGCACCTATCTTTACCTGGCCGATCTGCTGCCCCGCGATCGGCAACTCACCGTGGTGACCAATGCGCTAAGCGTAGCCAGCCGCCTGCTGGAACGCCCCGGGATCCGCACCATTATGATTGGCGGTGAGGTGGATGCAGAAATCGGCGGCAGCGTCGATGCCAAGGCATTGGCCGAGATTGCCTCGTTTCGTTTCGACATCGCCTTCACCGGCGTCTGTGCTTACGATCCCGACAGTGGCTTTACCGCGCTGCGCTATCAGGAGGCGCAGTTCAAGAAGCAGATGCTGGCACGCGCTGGCAACGTCGCGGTGCTGTGCACCCGTGACAAGTTCAATACCTACGCGCCTTATACGCTAATGCCCGCCAGCCAGGTCGATTATCTGGTGATTGCCCGTGGCGGCCATACGCAACTCGAACAGCAGGTCACTCTCAGCGGTGGCAACGTGCTGTATATTCCCGCAGATGATGGAGAGTGAAGATGAAAATCGCCCATGTTGCTCTATGGACACAGGATATTGAGGCTCAGGTCGGCTTCTGGCAGCGCTATTTCAATGGCGTAGCGGGGGAGGAGTATGTGAGCAAGAATCGCCCAGGCTTTATCTCGCGCTTCGTTCAACTGGCGGATGGCCCCGCGCTGGAGATCATGAGCGTTCCTGGCCTGTTGCCAGGGGGGAAAGGTGAGGAACGCGTGGGTTGGGCCCATATTGCGCTGTCGCTCGGTAGCGAGGCGTTGGTGGATGAACTGGCACAGCGGGCCAAGCAAGAGGGGATTTTGCAGGCGGCACCGCGCTGGACCGGCGATGGCTTTTATGAGGCCATCATTCGCGATCCAGACGGCAACGCGATCGAAATCACCGCCTGATCACGCTTCCTCCAGGGCGGCAAACTGCTGAGCCAGAAAATCTATCAGCAGCCGTACCGCTGGCAGCATGCCACGGCGTGAGGGATAGACAATGTGGATCACGCCACCCTGAGGTTGCCAGCCGGGCAGCAGCTGTACCAGATCGCCCCGCAGGATCTCGTCGTGCATCATCATGGTCGGTAGTTGAACGATACCGGCCCCGGCAATTGCCGCAGTACGCAGCATCAGCATATCGTCGGTGACCAGTCTGGGCTGATGCTCCCACTGGAACGTCTGCCCCTCCGGGCCGCTGAGTTGCCATTGATGCTGTGTTCTGGCCGGGCCGAGATCGAGCGTTGGGTAGTTCTGCAACCCTGCGGGTGAATCGATAGCGCCGATGGTGCGTACCAATGCCGGGCTGGCTGCGATGCACCAGCTGCGCTGAGCCAGGATTTTCAATACCAGGTCGCTGTCTTCTAACGGCGGTGGCCTGACGCGAACCGCCAGATCCAACCCTTCACCCACCACATCGACCCGGCGGTTGGTCGCCTCCAGATGTACCGTCACCCGTGGATAATCCGCCATAAACCTGGCCACCATGCTACCGATACGCGTATGCAACATCGCCACCGGGCAAGACATGCGTACCGTGCCGCAAGGCTCCGCCCGGGTCTGTTCGATTGCCTGCTGTGCCGCTTCGGCCTCAACCAGCATCGCCTTGCAGTGCATATAATAGCTTTGCCCTAAATCAGTCACCGAGAAACGCCGGGTTGAACGCTGGATCAGGCGTACGCCGAGCCGTTCTTCCAACTGCGCCACGCGGCGGCTGAGTTTCGATTTGGGAATACCCAGTGCACGCCCTGCCGGGGCAAATCCTTGATGGTCTACCACGCTGGCGAAGAAATACAGATCGTTCAGGTCTGTCTGCATCGGTGCCCTTATCGTTCTATTGATAGAACACTGAGTGTATATCTTGCCGACTACTGCGGCAAATCGCCTTGGACTAAACTTCTGTCATCAACGTTAGGCCGCGAGGCCTGCAACAGGAGTTTAAGATGAAAAAGATCCTTGGTGTTTATAACAGCCCGGAAGCTCACTGGGTCGGCAACGGTTTTCTGGTGAATTCCCTGTTCTCGTATAACGAGCTGGGTGCAGAGATGAGCCCGTTCCTGCTGCTGGATCACGCTGCGCCAACCAAATTCCGTTCGCACAGTGGCCGACGTGGCGTGGGGCAGCATCCTCATCGCGGGTTTGAAACGGTCACCATTGTCTATCAGGGCGAAGTAGAGCATCGCGATTCCACCGGCAGCGGTGGGGTGATCGGCCCTGGCGATGTGCAGTGGATGACGGCAGCGTCAGGCATCTTGCACGAAGAGTTTCATTCCAAAGACTTTTCGCAGAAAGGGGGCACCATAGAAATGGTGCAACTTTGGGTCAACCTGCCAGCCAAAGACAAAATGGCGGCGCCGGGTTACCAGACTTTGCTGAACCAGGATATTCCTGTCGTGCCTCTGGCGGATAACGCCGGGCAGGTCAGGGTGATTGCCGGGAACTACGGCGGTCATGCTGGCCCAGCGCGTACCTTCAGCCCGATCAACGTGTGGGATATGAAGCTGAACGCCGGGCATACCACCACCTTGCAGGTGGAGGAAGGGCATACGCTGGCCGTGGTCATGCTGCATGGGGCGATTCTGGTCAACGGCGAGCAGATTGTGCGGGAAACGCGAATGGTGCTGCTGGATCGCGCTGGTGACTCCATCATCCTTGAGGCAAATGGTGACGTCAGCTTGCTGGTGCTGAGTGGTGAGCCTATCGATGAGCCTATCGTCGGTTACGGCCCCTTCGTGATGAACAGCGAGGCGGAGATCCAACAGGCTTTCCGTGATTTCAACAGCGGTCAGTTTGGCGCGATGCCGCTGACTACCGCAGGCAGCAATCAATAACCTCTGTGTCCCGGTACGGAAAACGAGCTCCGTATCGGGCGCATATTGCAAGACAACCTCTGTATCGTGGCCCTATTCGTCGGGCCGATCTTACCCTTAGGAAGGAGTTGTAACATGACAGCAAATTACAAGCGTCTCGATAAAGACCAGGCCGCCGTGCTGCTGGTGGATCATCAGGCTGGGCTGCTATCACTGGTACGCGATATCGATCCCGATCGTTTCAAGAACAACGTATTGGCTCTGGGTGACCTGGCAAAATACTTCAATCTGCCGACCATTCTGACCACCAGTTTTGAAACTGGCCCCAATGGTTCTTTGGTGCCCGAGTTAAAGGCCCAGTTCCCCGATGCGCCTTATATCGCACGCCCTGGTCAGATTAACGCCTGGGACAATGAAGACTTCGTTAAGGCGGTTAAAGCCACTGGCCGCAAACAGTTGATTATTGCTGGCGTAGTAACGGAGGTCTGCGTGGCGTTCCCGGCATTGTCGGCACTGGCTGAAGGTTTTGAGGTCTTTGTGGTGACCGATGCCTCCGGTACCTTTAACGAGTTGACGCGGCAATCCGCATGGAGCCGCATGGAAGCCGAAGGGGCGCAGTTAATGACCTGGTTCGGCGTGGCTTGCGAATTGCACCGTGACTGGCGTAATGATATCGAAGGCTTGGGGACGCTGTTTGCCAACCATATTCCAGACTATCGTAACCTGATGACCAGCTACAGTGCGCTGACCTCAGGCAAGTAATCGGTGTGGCGCAGCTATCAGGCTGCGCCCTGTTCCAATAAAACGTCTCCCCAAATCTCATCCCCCTCTCTTTGCTCAACGGGCAACGTATTGAAATTTACGCTTCTTTACTGAGAAACCGATTGAAAATTCAGCGGTATTTCCCCATATAATGGAGTGTTAATTTCACAAGGAGCGCGTATGGGAATCAGTGAAGAAGAAGCACTCCGCCGGTTGAGTCTAGAAAAAAATGCCGTCGGCAATTCGGCGAAATGGGTGGCAATTGTTTCAGCCGCTTACTTTGCTCTGATGGCGTTTTATGGTCATCCCACCGGCGTATTGGCCATGTCCGGCGCCATTTTTGTCGTTTCAACCACCACTTGGCTGAAGAAACGCCAGAAAGTCAAAGCCTACCGCCAGGTTCTGGCCAAGATCGGCACAGACGAAACGGTCTGATGCCGTTGCCAGGCGCAATAATTTTTTAGCGGGCTAGCATAACGGCATTAACATAACCAACTTCAACCCGCTGTGCTCCGCCGGGTAGAACGTTACCTGCTGAAAATGCCGCTCCCCCTGCTGTGGGTGGCTGAAGGTGCGTTCGCCGCCTTCACGGGCCATCACGTCCTGCTGCTTCCACCAATGGTGAAAAGCTTCGCTGTTGTGGGTCATATTGCGCACAAAGGCGCGTATCTCTTCCGTTCCCTGATGATGGCTGGTTTCGGCACGAAACTCGGCCACCACTCGTCGAGCCCGATTTTCCCAGTCGCTGACCAGCACCTTCGCCTGAGGGTGAAAAAACATGAAGTGCAGCAGGTTGGGGGTTTTTGCCTGCTTAAGCCAATCGCAGAACAACTCCTCCGCCTGTGGGTTCCAGGCCATCATATTCCAGGTGAGATCCAGCAGATAACAGGGTACGGTCATTTGATGCACGCTTTGCAGCACGGCGGCATTAACCGTTTCCTGCGGCTGTTCTTTTTCAGGATCGGTGATATGTGCCAGGGTGAACAGGTAGTGCCGCTCGGCATGGCCCAGCCGTAACGCCGTGGCGATGCGTGCCAGCGTATAGGGGGAAATTGACACCTCGCGCCCCTGTTCTATCCAGGTATACCAGGTGGCACTGATGCCGCTGATTTGTGCCAGTTCTTCACGGCGCAAACCACTGGTGCGGCGGCGTGTAGCGGTGGGCAGGCCCAGCATTTCTGGCGTGATCCGCTCGCGGTGCGCACGCAAAAAGGCACCTAGGGCTTTCTGGCTGGATATTGTGTCTGATTCCATTAGGGTGGTACCTGTTTATACTAGGATAACTGCTCATATTGTACCCGTATAGCTGCTTGATTATAGTCATTACCAGCCATCTCGGCACCGGCGTAAGCCAGATAATAATGGGAGCAGCTATGAGCATCAGCAACAGCCATAAAAATGCGGTCGACCGCCAGTTTGGCGAACAGGCCAATGCCTACCTGACCAGTGCGGTACACGCGCAAGGGAAAGACCTGCAACGCCTGGCCAAGCTGTTGGCAGGCAGTACCGATGCCCGCTTGCTCGATCTGGGGTGTGGGGCAGGACACGCCAGCTTTACCGCTGCGGCCCATGTCGGGCAGGTGGTGGCGTACGATCTTTCGGCGCAGATGCTGACGGTGGTCGGCAACGCGGCACAGGAAAAGGGATTGGAGAATATTCAGCTGCAGCAGGGCGTAGCGGAGTCGTTACCCTTTGATGATGCCAGCTTTGACGTGGTGATCAGCCGCTACTCGGCACACCATTGGCACGATGTCGGTCGGGCACTGCGTGAAGTTAAACGGATATTGAAGCCAGGCGGGCGAGCCATCTTTATGGATGTGGTTTCCCCGGGGCATCCGTTATTGGATATCTATCTGCAAACGGTCGAAGTGCTGCGGGATACTTCGCACGTGCGTAACTATGCACCGGGTGAGTGGTTGAGCATGTTGACCGAGTCAGGGTTATTGGTGCGTGAAGTCACGGCCGATCGTTTGGATCTGGAGTTCAGCAGTTGGGTGGCGCGGATGCGGACGCCTGAGCATTTTGTCACGGCGATCCGTGCGTTACAGCAGGGGGTAGCAGAAGACGTTAGCCAACATTTTGCGATTCAGGCCGACGGCTCATTTACCAGTGACATCATGATGTTCGAAGCGGTGAAAGGTTAATATTTCAGGGCAGCCGTTGCGGGCTGCCCTGAAAATCCATGCTTACTTCTTGTCTTCTAACAGGCAACGGTAGATCAAACCACCGATAACACCGCCGATCAGCGGTACCAGCCAGAATACCCACAGCTGTTGCAACGCCCAGGTTCCCTGGAAGATTGCCACGGCGGTACTACGTGCCGGGTTAACTGAGGTATTGGTAACAGGAATACTGATCAGGTGGATCAGTGTCAACGCCAGGCCGATGGCCAAAGGCGCAAAGCCTGCCGGTGCGCGTTTATCGGTCGCACCATGGATAACAATCAGGAAGAATGCAGTCAATACTAATTCAATAACGATGGCGGCCTGCAAAGAATAGCCACCCGGTGAATGCTCACCGTAGCCGTTAGACGCAAAACCGCTGGCAGTTGCATCAAAGCCGGTTTTACCGCTGGCAACTAAATAAAGTACCGCGGCGGCGGCAATACCACCAATCACCTGGGCAACCACATAGGGAATAACATCTTTGGCAGGGAAACGGCCGCCTGCAAATAATCCCATAGTGACCGCTGGGTTAAAGTGCCCACCAGAAATATGGCCGACAGCATAGGCCATGGTTACTACGGTAAGGCCGAACGCTAAAGCCACACCAGCAAAACCAATACCTAATTGAGGAAACGCTGCGGCCAGCACTGCGCTACCGCAACCACCGAACACCAACCAAAAAGTACCGAAAAATTCGGCAAAAAGTCGCTTTGACATAAATTCCATCCTGCTGGGGAAAAAACTAACGGGCGTTAGCACTAAAACTATAGAGCACCTTTTTAATATTGTAGTGGTCTAAAGCATAAATTTTCGCGCACACCTTCGATGACGGCCGGTATTAAAGCCCTATCTTTTTATTTTGTCTATGCGAAAGCGAGTATTTTAAGAATTTATCTTATTTTTTGCTGTTTTTTTATCTCGTTGATGGGTAATTTTCCTATTTTATATA
This sequence comes from Serratia sp. T13T92, assembly GCF_047530105.1. Classification (NCBI taxonomy): domain Bacteria; kingdom Pseudomonadati; phylum Pseudomonadota; class Gammaproteobacteria; order Enterobacterales; family Yersiniaceae; genus Serratia; species Serratia sp. T13T92. The sequence goes on from NZ_JBLJAK010000024.1 coordinate 49,633, forward strand.
GGATTAATTCCGTGTTTTATTTTTCGCGTGGGTAAATTCTTATTTTTCAATTGGTTTTTATCACTCAATAATGAAGGGCTGATTGTTTATTTCTATTTGTTATCCGCTGATTTAGATCCGGCTGTCATGAAAGTGTCACTATCGATGGTTAGGCTCTCAGGCTGTTACTTTCCCTTACAAAGAGTTAATGCTATGAGAATCAAACCGCTTGGCGTGTTGTTGGCCTCTGTATTACCGCTGTTGTCCCATGCTGCCGATATTGGCGTTGCTCGTTACAACGTCAGCTTTCCTGATGGCGATCGCGTAGGCTATTCCGGCGCTTTTGCCAGCCAGTTTCCCAATGGGCTACCGGTAGGGATTGGTTCCGGGCTGGTATTTAATGGCCAGGAAGGGGGGGATCTACTGCTGACTACCGTGACCGATCGTGGCCCGAACGCCGATGCGCCAGCAGTCGGCAAACAGGAGGCCAAGATTTTTGCCAATCCGACTTTTGTTCCCTTATTGATGGAAATCCGTATTGGTGGCGGTAAGGCCGTTGCCACCCAAGCCCGTCCTCTGCACGATGATAAAGGCCCTATTAGCGGCTTGCCGTTGCCTGGCAACCTGATTGGCTCAACGAATGAAGTGGCATTGACGGATACGCTCAAGCCGCTGCCGAGTGACAAACGCGGGTTGGATACCGAAGGGATCACGCCAGACGGCAAGGGAGGCTATTGGCTGAGTGATGAATATGGCCCCTTCCTGATCCATATCGATGGCCAGGGTAAGATCCTGGCGAAATATGGCCCAACGCCGTTAGCGGGTGAGCAGGCGGTTGCCAGCGGTCTGCCTAACATCATTAAATGGCGTCAACCGAACCGGGGTTTTGAAGGCGTAACCCGGTTGCCGGATGGGCGGATCCTGGCCGCGGTGCAGAGCACGCTGGATATCGATGGCAAGAGCAAAAACCAGGCGCAGTTTACCCGTTTGGTCAGCTTTGACCCTGCCAGTGGCAAAACGGCCATGTATGGTTATCCGATCGATATCACCCGTTACCAGAAAGCCAAAGATGCCAAGATTGGCGATATCGTGGCGGTCGATAATCAACACATCCTGCTGATCGAACAGGGCAGTGACAAAGACAAACAGATGATGAACAAGATCTATCTGGTTGATCTCAGCCAGGCTAGCGATCTGACGTCGTTCGACGGCCAGGATAAGGCGTTGGAATTTGCTGATGCCAGCGAATTGGCCAAGCGCGGAGTGAAGCTGGCCCAGAAACGTGAAGTGGTCGATCTGCGTAAACTGGGTTGGCAGCAAGAGAAGGTGGAAGGATTGGCGCTGATCGATAACCGCACACTGGCGGTGATTAACGACAATGATTTTGGTTTGCAGGCCAAGCTGGTCAACGCCGAGCCTGAAGGGAAGAAGATTGGCGACTATCAGCTGGATCAGCAAGGGAAACTGAGTTTGGCAGGTAAACCGGTAAACACGACGATTGAATTGCGTCCATTGGCACAGCCAGAGTCCTTGAGCGAACTGTGGGTGTTAACCCTGCCAGAGCCCTTGCGCTGAACGGACGCAGCAAGTCGATAGAGGAATGTCTGCCGGATAATTGGGCCAGGTTTGGCCCAATTATCCGTTGAGCGGGGGGAGGGAGAAGGAAAATTGCTTTAAAATAAAACGGGTTACCTCAGTTGACTAAATATAATTACTCATTTTTTCAAATAGAGCGTAAAATTTGCGCTATAAATAAAGTTATGCGCTATCAGGAAATACCCACTCTTACTTTCTCCTTATTTTGCTCACAATGATTGAGCTTCTTTACATTGGATGACGTCTGTTTTCAATGGTTAACTCATAATTAACCTCACTGAGAACGAGTTCAAATGAAAATAACGGAGTCAATCATGAAACTATTACCATGCATCGCAGCAGCACTGATCGCCACCGCTTCATTCTCCACCCTGGCCGCAACCATGGGCGCCAAACAGGTTGATAACGCTCAAGCCAGCAGCATGCAGAGCATCGGCGTGGTGTCAGTTTCTGGTATCAGCGGTTCACCGGATGACGCTATCCATGCGTTGAAACAAAAAGCGACTGAAGACGGCGCAACACACTATCGAATCATTGGCCTGGATAATCCAGGGGATTCCAGCGCTTGGCGCGGTACTGCAGAAGTTTATCGTTAATTAATTCACGATAAATAGTTAAGTGGCCAATTAGGTGGCCAATATAAATTACCCTATGAATTTCAAGCTGCAGCTAGGCGACAAATTTACTCATCCCCAGGAGCTTACGTTTAGTAAGTGACTGGGGTGAGTAAGTGCAGGTAACAACGCTGCAGCTTGAAAGGCGACGGGTATAGACGGCTGCGGATAATAATCTGACCAGTAAAGCTAACCTGGTTTATTGATTGATTATTATCGCAGCCTTTTGGGTTTTTATTTTATGATGCCCAGTTGCATTTTATTAACGATCACAGCCGCTTTTCCATCACCACCACTTCGTCGCCATATTGCTGGCGGCGTTCAATAGTCTGCCAGCCCCAACCGGCGTACAACGCCTCGCTGTGATCGGTGATCAGATGCAGAACGGGATGGCTGCGTTGTTGTGCCGCGCTGACGATCGCCTGCTCCAGGCGCTGGGCAATACCCTGCCGCCGATGATCCGGGTGTACAAAGACACCGGCCAACCAGGGGGAGAGATCCATGCGATGATGGTCGTCACTTGGCCACAGGCTGGCCATCCCCAGTGGGCGCTCGCCATCAATCAGCAGTAGCGTCAGGAAATCCTCGCTGGGTTTGCTGCACAAAGCAAAGCGTTGGCGGGTACGTTCTAACGTGCCGCCGCGTTGTGAACCCCATTGGCCGAATGCCCAAGCGGCACAGACGTCGGCAAAGTGTGGGTAGTCTGTCAGCGTAACAATCTGTTGAGCCATATTTATCCCCCGGTGTTGTGATACCAATTTAGCCTGCAAGGCCGCAGCGTGGCGACTGCTTTTGGTTTTTTATCTGCTGATGTCGTTCTTGGAAAAGGAAGCCATATCTTCGCTGTTGATTGAATATTTAAATGAGAGTAATTATCATATAGCACTTTATGGCGCTATTGGTGATTTCTGCCTGCGACAAAATCTGTTTAAATAGCCGGCCGCTAACCAGGAGCCAGACATGAGCCTGAAGCTACGCTTGGCACAACCGCAGGATATCCCGCAGTTGGTCGCAGTTGAACGTTCCGCCGCCCAGCTGTTTCGCCAGCAGCCAGAGTTACAGTTTATTGCCGAAGGTGAGGTGATGAGCCCGCAGCAGCACGTTGATTTTATCGATCAGCAGCAGGAGTGGGTGATGGCTAGCCCAACTGAGCAGATCGCCGGTTTTATCGCGGTGCAGCCATTTTCGCACAGCTGGCATATCGCCGAGCTTTCGGTTGCGGCCGATTGGCAGCGGCAAGGCGTGGGCAAGCGCCTGATCGAAGAGATTGCTGCTCTCGCCTTGCGCCAAGGCATCCAACGGTTAACGCTAACGACGTTCGTGCAAGTGGCATGGAATGCGCCTTATTACCAGCGCCTTGGCTTTCGCACCCTTCCTGTCGCACGGTTGGATGCGTATCTACAGCATCTTCTGGCGCATGAGGTAGATCACGGGTTTGCTGCCAATAGCCGCTGTGCTATGGAATTTACACTATCGTAAAGATTGAAATACAGATTCAGGGCGGTATGATGCAGTTACAACGCCAACGCTCGATCGACCTGCGGGCAGCTTCGCAGGCAATCTAATGCATTCAGTCACCGCAAAAGGGACAACCCGTAATGACACAAGCCATTTTTATGGTAGGAGCTCGTGGAGCAGGTAAAACCACGGTCGGCAGTGCATTGGCGCAGGCGCTGGGCTATCGGTTTATCGATACCGATCTGTTTATGCAGCAAACCACGCAAATGAGCGTAGCGGACATGGTCGCACAGGTGGGTTGGCAGGGATTTCGCCAGCGCGAAACCCAGACCCTGCAAGCGGTAACCCAACCGTCAACCATAGTTGCCACCGGCGGCGGGGCGATCCTGGCCGAAGAGAACCGGCGTTTTATGCGTCAGCATGGCACGGTAATCTACCTGCGAGCTCCAGCCAGCGTACTGGCGCAACGGCTGGCAGAGTTTCCGGAAGAGGGGCAGCGCCCAACGCTCACTGGCCGCCCCATCGCCGAAGAAATGCTGGAAGTGCTGGCGGTACGTGAGGCTCTCTATCAGGAGGCCGCACACCATGTCATGGATGGTACCGCTAATCCCCAGCAGGTAGTCGAGCAAATCTTGGCGGTCTTGCAAGGCGAGGCGGTAAAGTAACTTTCTCTGGCCACATCTTGTGCCACGATATCACTGACCAATCCCAACCAACTCGCTATGTGCTGTAGGGGCGCCGCATGCTGCGCCCGCTTAGCCTTATGCCGCTAAGTAAAATAAAGCCCTGGCGTTATGCCAAATCGCTGACGGAAGGCGGCAATATAGGCGCTGACGTTATCATAGCCACATTCGTTGGCTACGTTAGCGACGGGCATACCGGCCGATAGCGCCTCCAACGAACGGATCACCCTGGCTTGTTGACGCCAGCGGGAAAAACTCATGCCGGTTTCTTGCATAAAGCGTCGGCTAAGGGTGCGGGGGCTTAAACCCGCCCATGCAGCCCATTCACCTTGTTGGCGATCATTGGCGGGATCGTTCAATAAGCCATAGGCAATTTTCAGCAACCGGGCATCTTGCGGCAGCGGTAGTTGCAGCGGTTCGGCCTCCTCGCTTCGCATCTCATCAAGCAGAACCTCCACCAAACGTTGTTGTGCCATGTCGAGTGGTGCAGAAAACTGTGCAATGCGTTCAACCAGCGCCGAGCTTAAGGCGTTGGCGGCGGTCAGGCGTGGCGTTGCCGCCAGTGTGTTGCAGCAGGCCTCAGGTAAATAGAGGATCCAGCCGATCACCTTACCGCAGGCCAGCGCCTGATGAGGGCAGTGGGGCGGAAGCCAACCAAGGTTACCGGCGGTCATCGCCCATTGCTGCCCCGCGGTTTCCAACATCATCATCCCGTGGCTTAACAGATAGACCTGCCCCTGTTGATGCTGATGCCAAGGCGTCAGGTGCTTTTTAGCGTGCAACAAACGTTCGCTGTGCAGTTTCATCAGATTGGCCGATTAGCGTTATTGAATATCTTGATACGGTTATTATGCCATTACTGATTGGCTTTATGCTCTTCGAACGCTATCACACCGGAGAAAACAGCATGACTCACCAAACTCTTGTTCTGTCAGCTTTACAGCAAATTGTAGCCAACCCCGAACACCAGCCCGAGCTGATTGCCAAGCTGTTCAGCCGCCACTATCGCCAGACGGTGGATGGCCAGACGCTAGATTACCCGCAGTTTATCCAGCATATGGCCTTGCTTAAACAGATCACCTGCAGCATGCAGCTTGAGATCCTCGCTATCGCCGCCGCCGGAGAAAATGTCTTCACTCATCATTGGGTGAATATTGAAAAACGTGATGGCAGCCAGAGCCAGATCAGGGTGTTGGCTCATTTCACCGTGCGTGATGGCCAGATCCAATCCTGTGTTGAACTGACACAGTTGCTGGCCGGTGAACACCAGGACCGGGATTTGGGGTCGCGCCGATAACTGGCATTTCAGTGTGGTTGTCTATACTTAACAACAGGTCATCACATTGGAGAGCACTATGCCGAGTAAACCTCCCTACCCGAGAACGGCGCGTATCAAGGCCGTAGACAAGGGCGAAGTGGGCAAGCAGGTTCGTTGGTATGAGCTACGGGCCGATCACCCAAAACCCGATACGCTGATCAGCGAGCACGAAACCGAGCGGGAAGCGTTAGATGCCAAGCGGCGTTACGAGGATGAAAACCTGGGCGAATAGCCTGCGGTGTCATAACAAGTGGCCGGTATAAACCGGCTTCATTTTTTCAACTGCGTTGTGCTATCCATGACCGGTCTTCCCCCGCATTTGGGTCCATCCTCATCATTCTGTTCGAGACTTCTCTCGCTATTGGTATCTTACGCAATCTTTTAATAGCAGCATCCGCCGCGCTGATGACTTGGTGAATATTGGTATCTTATGCTGATATTGACGCTGAAAGACGGACATATGCCAATCATCTCGGAAAATGACTTTGCGATCTGTGCAGTATTTTCAATATTAAAGCATCATTCGCTGTAATTTCGCCGTGTGATAAAAATAAACTGCTTGACGATAAGTGGTGTGGGTTTTAGGTTTCTAAATATCGATTGGGAACTGGGTTCCATATAGTGGAACAAGGCGAGCCATGACTACCTTGGAAAATGCTGCTGCGGTATTAAAACTATTTTCTCAACGGCAGATAACGCATGGCCAAGGGGGGATTTCTTTTACTGATGTCGTCGAAAGGTTGAGGCTGCCAAAAAGCACCGTTTCGCGTCTGCTACAAACGATGGAAAGCCAGGGGCTTTTAGAGCGGGATCCGCAAAGCCGTCAGTACCATATTGGCTATCTGCTGCTTGGGGTGGCCAGCCATTATCTTTCCACTCCGCTGGTGGAAAGTGCCACGGCGGCGATGATGCAGCTTAATCAGTTAACCTTCTGTACCGGCTATATATCGATGTTGGAGGGGCGGGAGAATTGGGTGATGCGTACGCTGCCTGGCCGCCATTTTTTGCAGGTGGTGACACCGGTGGGGGCCAGTTCGCCAGCGGCAGAAACCTCTGTGGGGCGCGCGATACTTGCGCGAGAAAGTGATGAGCTGGTGCGTGAGCGGTTTGCTGCTGGCTACCAGGTCGCTTCGGCAAACTCTCCAAAAACGCTGGAGGCGTTGCTGCAAAAGTTGGCAACCATCCGGCAGCAGGGCTGGTCATTGGCCCGTAACGAAACGCTGCCGGGTATCAGTTCATTGGCAACCTCGGTGATGAATAAGCACCGCAGTGAGACGGTGGGGTTATGTCTTTCTTTCCCCTCACAAGCCGAGGATCAGCCTTATTCTCCCCAGGTGCTTGAGGCATTAATGACGGTTTCCCGACAACTGGCAGAAAAACTCGGTGATGACTATTGGCAAGAGATCAAATAGCTCACCGTAAACTGGCTTTATTAGCGCGCCAACACCAGGGCATGTCGCTGATTAGTTAATAGCAGAGAGAGTTATTCTGCCATTAATGTGGCCAAGGCAGGCACTAAATAATTTATTTCACCGCGTAGAGTTTCGAATAATGGAACTCCATCGGAAATCCGTGTCCGAAATATTATTTTTGCCATTTAGCAGGGATATTCACAGGGTGGATTTATGAAACCAGAGACAACGAGTAATCCATTGAAAGATATCGGTACGCTACTGGTGATGGTGCTGTTATCCATCGTCGGGGCGATAATTGGCGTACAGTTGATCACCACCTTGGGCGTGACGCCCAATACTTCGATTATCGGTGCGCTGATCGCCATGCTGCTGGCACGGATCCCGCTGCGCATGTTCCAACGCTATCGTTCGATACATACCCAGAATCTGGCCCAAACAGTAATCTCCTCAGCTACTTTCGGCGCGGCCAATAGCCTGCTGATGCCGATTGCCGTGCCTTATGTCATGGGGCAACCGCAATTGATCCTGCCGATGTTTTGCGGCGTAGCGGCGGCGATGCTGCTGGATGCTTACCTGCTGTACCGGATGTTTGACACTAAAGTGTTCCCGGCGGCAAATGCCTGGCCCCCAGGAGTCGCGGCGGCGGAGGCTATCAAGGCTGGTGACCGTGGTGGTAAACAGGCCTGGTTGCTGGTTGTCGGCGTTGTTGTGGGGATTGCAGGCTCCATGTTGAAGATCCCCATGGCGGCCTTCGGTACCGCATTTATTGGCAATATCTGGGCGCTGAGCATGTTCGGTGTTGGCCTGCTGCTGCGTGCTTATGGCCAGCCGCTGACCGGTGTCGATATCAATGCGCACTATATTCCGCACGGCGTGATGGTCGGTGCCGGGCTGGTGGCATTGATCCAGGTGGTACAGGTGATCCGCAACAAAAATCAAAGTTCGACATCCACCTATACCCAACCTGACAGCGAAGTACGCAAAGCCTTGGGTCTGGGGGCTGTCGGATATGTCGTGATTGCCGGGATGCTGGCTTTGGGGGGCGGGTTATACAGCGAAATGTCGCTGACCATGCTGGTGTTGTTTGTCATCTATGCCGCGTTTGCTACCTTTGTACATGAATTGATCGTCGGCATTGCGGCGATGCATTCCGGCTGGTTTCCGGCATTTGCTGTGGCGTTGATCACGCTGATCGTTGGGATCATGCTTGGTTTCCCTCCTCTGGCGCTGTGCATTCTCACCGGTTTTACCGCAGCGACTGGGCCGGCGTTTGCCGATATGGGGTTCGATCTGAAAGCCGGCTTTATCCTGCGGGGTTACGGTAAGGATTTACAGCAGGAACTGCTGGGGCGGCGTATTCAGCTGATTGCCGCCATGCTTGCTTTTGTGATCGCCATTCCCGTGGTTTATCTCTCTTACACCAGCTATTTCCTGCAGGAGTTGATCCCACCGGTGGCCCGGGTATACGCCAAAACCATTGAGGCAGGAGCCCAGCCCGGTATTGCGTCCAGCCTGCTGATTTGGGCTATACCAGGCGCGATAGTGCAGTTTATTGGGGGGCCTAAACGCCAGCTCGGCGTGCTACTTGCGACAGGTTTGCTGATTAATAACGCCTTGGCAGGATGGGCGGTGCTTGCCGGTATCGCGCTGCGCATTCTGATCATCAAACGCTGGGGGGATAAAGGCCGCGCGCCGATGGAGATCATGGCTGCCGGGTTTATTGCCGGTGACGCGCTATACAACTTCTTCAACTCGATTTTTTCCAGCAAGGGAAAATAACGCCGTACCTGCAATTGCGGGAGGCATAAACCTATCAGGCAACATTTGCGAGGGATTAACATGAGTTTGCAACAAACGCTGCAGGTCTTTGAGCTGATTGATAATGCCTATGTCAAAGGGCAGGACGTGGTCGATCTGTTTACCCATTACCCGTTGGTCAAGGCCAGCACTCATCGTGTCAGCGGTGAGAAGGGCACCACGGATTTTGTCCGCATCGAGATCCCTGGCAGTGCAGGCAAGCAATCCGGTGGTGATGCGCCAACGTTGGGCATTATTGGCCGGTTGGGCGGCATTGGAGCTAGGCCCACGCGCATAGGATTGGTATCAGACGGTGACGGGGCGATTGCGGCGATCGCCAGTGCGCTAAAGCTGGCAGAAATGCAGCGCAAAGGTGACGTTCTGCCTGGTGACGTGGTGATCACTACGCATATTTGCCCGAACGCACCCACTCGCCCACATGATCCGGTCGATTTTATGGATTCACCCATCGATGACGTTACGATGAATGATAACGAAGTGGTGCCGCAAGCCGATGCCATTTTGTCGATCGATACCACCAAGGGCAATCGTATTATCAACCACAAGGGCTATGCGCTGTCACCGACGGTGAAACAGGGCTACATCCTGCGGGTGTCGGAAGACCTTTTGCGTATCATGGAAATGACCAGTGGCCGCCCGGCAGTGACCTTCCCGATCACCATGCAGGATATTACGCCCTATGGTAATGACGTTCATCACCTCAACAGTATCCTGCAACCCTCAACCGCTACGGCAGCGCCTGTAGTAGGTGTGGCAATCTGTACTGAGTCGGTAGTGCCGGGCTGTGGCACCGGTGCCAGCCATGAGGTGGATATCGCGCTGGCGGTGAAATTTGCCGTTGAAGTGGCCAAAGAGTTTGGGCGTGGTACCTGCAGCTTCTACGATCCTGCTGAATATGACCGTCTGCTGGCGCTTTATGGCAGCCTGAGCCATTTTCAACAGCGGAAATAACCGTGATGTCTGCCAGATTGAATGAGCTATAGGACGTCGAGCGATGGCCATCGAACTCATTGTTTGATCCCGCTCATGTTTTGCAGTGCGTAACGATCGCATTTCGCATCAAAAACCAGTGACAGACCCAGATTCATCCCCCAATATGGAGATCCCTCAAAGATGATTACGCAGGTGCCAGTCTATGCTGAAAGTGAACGAGTATTTTGCCGGGAAAGTGAAGTCTATCGGTTACGATAGTAGCAGCATCGGTCGTACCAGCGTCGGGGTGATGGAAGAGGGTGAGTACACCTTCGGTACCGCACAGCCGGAAGAGATGACGGTGATCACCGGGGCATTGAAAGTGCTGTTACCGGGAGCACCGGATTGGCAGGTGTTTACGCCAGGCGAGAAGTTCTTTGTGCCTGCGCAGAGCGAATTCAACGTTCAGGTTGCCGATGCGACGGCCTACCTGTGTCGTTATCTGAGTAAGTAATCAGTCCAGTTTGGCCGGGGATGAAGATTTTCCCCGGCACTCCCCAGAGGGCGCAACTTGTTGCGCCCCTTCTGTTTTAGCGCTGTGCTTCGCCACCCAAGGCTTCGATGGTGTTGCTGATCAAGGCCGCCAGTTCGCTGGTCATCAGGATAAAGTCGGCATCGAAACGCTGGGCAAAATCTTCACGGTCGATATCATCGTTCTGATCGCGCAGGGTATCGGCAAACTTCAGGCGTTTGAGTGAGCCGTCGTCGGCCAGCACCAGTTGGATGCGTTCCTGCCAATCTACCGCCAGCTTGGTCACCAGCTTGCCAGCTTCGATATGCACGGCAATCTCGTCGCTGATCAGGTTCTGCTTCTTACAGCGGATCACCCCACCTTCCTCCAGAATGGCCTTCAGTTCGGCCTCATCCTGAATGATAAAGCCAGCTGGCAGTTCGCCGGAGCGGACCCATTCGGTCAGCGTCAGCTCGATCGGGCTTTCCATGGTCAAAGGTACCACCGGCAGAGAGCCCAGGCTCTTACGCAGCAGCGCCAGCATATCTTCGGCGCGCTTGGCGCTGGCGGCATCGACCATAATCAGATCGTTAACGGTATCGATCCACATATAGGTCTGGTTGAAGCGGCTGAAGGCGCGTGGCAGCAGGCTGTGCAGCACTTCATCTTTCAGGGAGTCTTTCTCGGTTTTTTTCAGCTTGCGGTGCTGTTCGCCTTCCAGCTTTTCGATCTTGGCCTGTAGCTCTTGTTTCAGTACCGGAGAGGGCAGGATCTTCTCTTCTTTACGGGCGCAAATCATGATCTGGCCGTTAACCGCGTGCGTCAGCGCGTCGCTGTGAGAACCCATCGGGGAAACCCAGCCGGTTTTCGCCATGTCCTGGCTGCCGCATGGGGTGAAGGCAAAGGCGCTGAGCTGTTTTTCCATTTCATCCGCAGTTAGCGCAACGTCGCGGCTCAAACGGTAAACCATCAAATTCTTAAACCACAGCATAATGTTATCCCAGGCTGGGCGTGCATTTGGCACGCAGATTCATCAAAAGCAGGGCGGCATAATAACGAATTGACGCTGAAAAATCGCCTCATTCCCGCTGATTTGCGTCCGCTGCCGCGTTTCACACAGCCAGATAGGGGAATTGCCATTGGCGTCACATTCGGTGAGCGTGGCGTGAGCCGGGCTATGCGCTACACTGGGCGGCAAGTTTGTTGTCGCGCTGAATTGGGGAGAGAAATTGTGCGTATTGGTATCGATCTGGGTGGCACTAAAATTGAAGTGATTGCATTGGCTAACGATGGGGCAGAGCTGTTCCGTCATCGCATTGCCACCCCTCGTCATGATTATCAGCTGACGCTAGAAGCTATCTGCGGGCTGGTGACGCTGGCGGAGGAAAAAACCGGTCAGCAAGGCTCGGTGGGCGTGGGGATCCCCGGGACGCTGTCGCCCTTTACCGGCCTGGTAAAGAATGCCAACTCCACCTGGCTGAATGGTCAGCCGATGGATAAAGATCTTTCTGCCATGCTGCAACGCGAAGTGCGGCTAGCCAACGATGCCAACTGCCTGGCGGTATCGGAAGCCACTGATGGAGCCGCTGCCGGGAAAAAAACCGTGTTTGCGGTGATCATTGGCACCGGTTGTGGGGCTGGAGTTGCGATAAACGGCCAGGTGCATGCCGGGGGCAACGGCATTTCCGGCGAGTGGGGGCACAACCCGTTGCCGTGGCTGGATGAAGACGAACTGCGTTTTCGCGCCGAGGTGCCCTGTTACTGTGGGAAGCCTGGCTGTATTGAAACCTTTATCTCCGGGACCGGTTTCGCTACCGATTATGCGCGGCTGAGTGGTCAGGCGCTAAAAGGCCACGAAATTATGGCGCTGGCTGCACAACAGGATGCGGTGGCAGAGTTAGCTGTTAAGCGTTACGAAATGCGGCTGGCGAAGTCTCTGGCTCACGTGATCAATCTCTTTGATCCCGATGTGATCGTCCTGGGCGGCGGCATGAGCAACGTGGAGCGGCTGTATCAAACGGTGCCGTCACTGGTGAAACCTTGGGTATTTGGCGGCGAGTGCGAAACTCCTATCCGCAAAGCAATACATGGTGATTCCAGCGGTGTGCGCGGCGCCGCCTGGTTATGGCCTCAGGTGTAACCAACCTTCGTAGGGGCGCAGCATGCTGCGCCCGTTGTGAGCCCTTGTCTCACTCCTTAGGTGTGTAATCCTTTTCGCTTTCGCTGCGTACCCGCTCGATATGGATGGTCAGAAACAGCATCTCTTCACTGGTCAACTGGTGCTGGTAGCTCTTCTCGATGTGTTGGTTGATCTTGCCGGCACAGGCGAATGACTCGCGGTATTTCTCCTTCACTACCTGATACAGCGAATCGTCCTCGCTGTTGACGTAATTCTTGCCTAGCAGGCGCTGGGCAAAGAATTTCAGGTGGGTGACAAAACGATGGTAGCTGAGGGTTTCCTCGTTGTAGTCAAAACGGAAATGATATTTGACGATATTGAGGATCTCCTGCATCACGCGGGTGATATGCAGGGTGTTGTGCATTTCATCATTGAGCTGCGCGTTGACCAGGTGCAAGGCGATAAAGCCAGCCTCGTCTTCCGGCAACGTAGTTTCCAGACGCTGGGCGATGATGGTCAGCGCCTCAAGCCCAATGGCAAACTCGTTTGGATAGAGTTTCTTGATCTCCCACAGCAGTGCGTTCTTGATATCCAGCCCTTGCGCGTGGCGTTGCAGCGCAAAATGGATATGGTCGGTCAGCGTGATGTAGACAATGTTATGCAGTTTCCCTGGCAGCCGCTCGCGGGCGAGGGAGATGATCTTGTCTGCGGTGGTCACACACGCCAGTGGGATCTCCGCCAGCAGTTCTTTGTAGCGTTCGCTCATTTCGCCACTGTTGAGGGTGAACACCTTTTCAATCAGGCTTTCATCCACACTTTCCCCGGCTTTCTTTTGAAAGCCAATGCCACGCCCCATAACCACCGTTTCTTCCTGATGGTCATTCAGCGTAATCACTACGTTATTATTGAGTATTTTAGCGATTTTCATGGCTATTCCCGGCCCGCTGAAAACGAAAAAACCCGACGTCCGGGAGCGATCCCGAAGGTCAGGTTTTGCCTGTATGCACAGTGACAATCCTGTAATAATTATCATGATAACCGTTGTCGGCTTTGGCTCAATGCTTTTCAGCCTGTACTGTCGCCGTGATCACACTTCTGGCCGTAGTTACCTCTTGACGTAAACCTCAGTCACGGTCATTCGATGCGAAACTGAGCGTCCAGTCGACTGACCCCCAGCCCATTGACCTTTTTCACCTTAATCTGTACCGGGATGCGCTCCTTCATTGCCTCCACGTGGCTGATCACGCCGATGGTTTTGCCGGTGGCGTTAAGGCTGTCCAAAGCGTCTAGCGCGGTGTCCAGCGTCTCGGCGTCCAGCGTGCCGAAGCCCTCGTCCAGGAACAGCGAATCGATGCTGGTCTTGTGGCTGACCAGATCGGACAAGGCCAGCGCTAGCGCCAGACTCACCAGGAAGCTTTCACCGCCGGAAAGGGTGCGGGTATCGCGCAGGGCATCGGCCTGCCAGGTATCCACCACCTGTAACTCCAGCGCATCACTGGTTTTACGCTGCAACAGATAGCGCCCGTGCAGGCGGCCAAGCTGATTGTTAGCCAGGTATACCAGATGATCCAGGGTCAGGCCTTGAGCGAACTTGCGGAACTTGTCGCCCTCTTTGGAGCCGATAAGCTGGTTGAGCAGGCTCCAGTCGTCATACTGCTGTTGGCTTTGGGCGATCTGTTCGAACAGGGACTGTTGATTGAGGCGGCGCTCGGCATCGCTGCTCAGTTGGTTGCGCACCTCGCCCTGACGCAGCTGTAGTGTTTTCAGCCGCTCTGCCAGTTCGCTGAGCGCGGTGGTGAGTTGCTCAATATTGGCCTGGGTTTCATCCAGATCTGCAGGGCGCTCCAGACGGTGCTGCTCCAGAGCCTGTACGGCCTGCGCCAACAGCGTTGTGGCCCGCACCTGACGCTCCTGCAACTGCTCTTTGTGCTGCTGTAAGCGCTGGCGTTCGTCGTCATCCAGTAGCGCGGCGTTGAATGCGGCCTCATCGTCGAAGGTGCTGCTGGCCAAGGCCTGCTGCCACTGTTGCTCGGCCTGTTGCCCCCGTTCGGCTTGCTGTTGTTGCTGTTGCTGCAAACCGACCCATTGACCAGCCAGACGATCGCGCTGCTCCTGGGCTTTGTGCAATTGCTCCGTAGCCTGCTGCAAGGCGTTCTCTGCGGCGACTTGTGCCGTGCGCAATTGCTCGCGGGCTTCAGCCACCGTTTTCTCACCAAACAGCGCGATGCGTTCGTTACGCTGTGCCAGCAGCTGAGTTTCATTCGTCAGGCACTGCTGTTGCCAGTGTGCCAATTGGCTCTGGGTTTCCTGCTGGTTTTTCTGCAGCAGCTCAAAGCGTTCATTCAGCCGCGCCGTTTCCTGTTGCGAACTCTGCTGTTCAGTTTGCAGGGCATTCAGGGCATCCTTCGCAAGCTGTACGGCCTTGGCGAGCCGTTCGTGTTGCAACAGAAGCTGCTGAGCGGCCTGCTCTTCACTATCGCAAGCCTCCAGCCAGGCGGTTAACCGGGCGCTGTCTTGCAGCGTAAAGTCGAAGGCCAAGGGGGCGCTGAGGGTCTGCCAGCTTTGCAGATGGCTTTCCTGCTGCTCAATTTCCTGGTTCAACTGCGTTTGCAGACGTTGCTGCTGCTCTTTCAGGCTTTCACTGCGTGCGCGCAGCTCTGTCCCTTTAGTGTGCAGCTCTTCGGTTTGGGTGCGTAATTGAGCGACGCGCTGTTCCGTTTCTGACGGTTTGACAGCCTGATATTGCTCGATCGCCGGATGGTGCGTGGAGCCGCACAGCGGGCAGGGAGCATCGGTTTGCAGCCGCGCCCGTTCGGCTTCCAGACTGACGATACGCTTTTCCAGTTCGAGCGTCTTCTCAACGTCTGTCAGGTGCGCTTTTTGCTGTTTATACTGCTGGCGCACCGCATCGAGTTGAGTTTCTACTTCGGTCAGCTGTTTTTGGCGCGAAGTGAATTCGAGCCGCTGCTGTTCAAGGCGTTGCTGGTTCTGCTGGAACAGCAAGGCCAGTTTTGACAACTGCTGGCGAACCGGGCGCAAGCCACTCAGTTCGCCCTGGCGGTGACGCAGTTTCTCCAACGGGGATTGCGCCTCTAACGTGGTTTGCTGCTGGAGTTGGCTATCCAACGCCGCCTTGAGTTCAAGCTGCCTGGTCTGATATTGACCCGCCAGGGTAGCCAGTTGGCCGCGTCTTTCGGTGAGTTGTTCCAGCGTGCGCCGCAGCTCATCGCTCTGCCGCTGGCTCTCTGCATGCTGTTTATGCGCTTCTGCCAGTTGGTTTTGTAACTGAGCAATCTGATGATCGAGCGGCAACACCTTGTCATCCATCAGCGTCTGCTGCTGTTGCTGATGTTCCGCCTGGGCTTGCCTGGCCTTTTGCGCCTGCTCCAACTGCTGTTGTAACGGGGTCAGTTCGGCCAATTGCCGCTCTTGCTGCTGAGCCAACTGGTCGATCTGTTGCTGCAATGCTAAACGATCCCGCTGACAACGATTACGCTCATTGAGCAACGGGCGCAGTTTCTCGGCAGGCTCACTGCGGGCTAACCGTTGCAACTGCGGTTCGGCCAGTTGAAACTCCTGTTGCACGCCAGCCAGCTGTTGCTGGTATTCCTGAGTCTGTTGCTGGGTGGTTTGCCAGCGTTGCAGCCAATTCAACTGATGTTGTTGCCGCTGCGCCTGTTGGTTGAGAAGCTGCTCTTCAGTGCCTAGCTCGTTGAGCTGGCTTTCCAGCGCCTGACGTTGCTCATCATTGAGCAGTTCAATCCCGCTGGCACGGTGATGCAAAGCGTCCAGATCGCTTTTCGCCTGTTTGTGCTGTTCGAATACCTGTGCCGACAGCCGCCCATAAATCTCGGTGCCGGTCAGTTCTTCCAGCAGTTCGGCCCGTTCGTTGGCCTTGGCGTTCAGGAAGGCGGCAAACTGACCCTGCGACAGCATCATCGATTTGGTGAAGCGGCCAAAATCCAGCCCGGTGATCGCGGCAATCAGCTCTTTTTTATCGGAAATTTTATCCGCCAGGATTTTGCCGTCTGCCCGCAGTGCCAGCTCCACCTTGGGAGCCTGCAGGTTGCCGTCCGGATCGTTTTTCGCCCGGCGTTGGCTCCAGAAGGCGCGATAGCCGATGCCTTTGACCTCAAACTCCACTTCGGCCAGCGATTCGGCGGTGTGGCGGGTCATTAATTCGTTCTGGCTGGCGCTGACTTCCAGCCGCGGCGTCTGGTGATAGAGAGCCAGACAGATGGCATCCAGCAGGGTGGTTTTACCCGCCCCGGTGGGGCCGGTGATGGCAAACAGGCCGTTGCTGGCGAAGGGTTCCGCCGTGAAGTCGATTTTCCACTCGCCCTGTAGCGAGTTCAGGTTTTTCAGCCTTAGGCTCAGGATCTTCATGCGGATGGCTCCTCTTGGTGATGCAAGGTTTCTACCACCTGCTGGAAAATCTGCCGCATCTGCTGTTGGCGCGGTTCGGCCATCTCGGCTTCCAACGCCAACCGGCGCTCGAAGACTTCGCCCACGCTTAATTCATTCAGGGTTTCTTTATCCTGCTGGGCAAGGGTCTGGTTACGTTGCTCTTTACTGCGCCGCAGCAACACCACTTCAACCGGTAAATCTTCCGCCAACTGTTGGATGCGGCGCTGAATATCGCTGAGGTAATCTTGGGTGGCCACTTCGATATCCAACCAAACCGGAAGTTCGCCTTGATAATCGGCAAACTGCTGTAATTGCGCCTCGATTTGCTGCAAATCACCTTTGATCAACTGCATGGGCTGGAAGGTGGGGATCTCCAGTGGAGTGATCTGTTGCAATGCTCCGTCGGCAAAATCGACCATAAACACGCTTTTGGCTTTGCCTAACTCGTCAAAGCTCAGTGGGATTGGCGAGCCGCTGTAGCGGATATGCTCGGATTTGGCGACGTTCTGCGCACGATGGATATGCCCCAACGCAATGTAATCGGCAGGAGGGAACGCTTGAGCCGGGAAAGCGTCCAGCGTGCCGATATAGATATCCCGTACCGAATCCGAGGTGGTGACGCCCACGGTGGTTAAATGGCCAGTGGCGACGATCGGCAGTGGCAAACCCAACGCATCGCGGCGCGCACAAGCTGCCTGATACAGGTTTTGATAATGTTCGGCGATGGCTTCTTGCAGGGCCTGCTGCTTTTGGTTGCCAGACTCACCGGCGCGGCTGGTGAGCAGATCTCGTGGGCGCAGGAACGGAATGGCGCAGAGCACCGCACCAGGTTGGCCATCAAGCTGGTTGAGCACCACAATTTGCTGCTCAAGCTCGCTTTGCGCGTTGGCAATCACGGTGGTGTTCAGGCAGGAAAGCAGCTCACGCGATTCATTCAGCGTGGCTACGGAGTCGTGGTTGCCGCCCAGCACCACCAGCTGGCAGCCGGTGCGTTGCAGCTCCACCACAAACCGGTTGTATAGTTCGCGGGCGTAGCTGGGTGGGGAGCCGGTATCGAACAGATCGCCTGCGACGATAAGCGCATCCACCTGATGCTGTTCCACCTGTTCGATCAGCCAACGTAAGAAGGCCTGATGCTCGGCGGCGCGGCTTTTGGTGAAAAAGTACTGGCCCAAATGCCAGTCGGAGGTATGGATCAGGCGCATAAAACTCCCAGGGCGACAACATAATGGCGACGATTATAAAGGGGGGGATCTCTCCTGTCGTGGCTCAATCAAGCAGAGAGCCGAATGATTTTTGTTTGCCGTCAGAAATAATCGCTATGCTTACTGCGATCGTTCGGGCTTTTTTTTCATAAAACTGTCACAAAACTGACGCATAATGGCGACCGCAATCAACTGAGATCGCTAACACATTGGCAGGATTGACGATGGCAAGACGCATACTGGTGGTGGAAGACGAAGCGCCGATCCGTGAGATGGTGTGCTTTGTGTTGGAACAGAATGGTTACCAACCGTTGGAAGCCGAGGATTATGACAGTGCCGTCACGCGCCTGTCTGAGCCGTTCCCTGATTTGGTGTTACT
Organism: Serratia sp. T13T92; assembly: GCF_047530105.1. Taxonomy (NCBI): domain Bacteria; kingdom Pseudomonadati; phylum Pseudomonadota; class Gammaproteobacteria; order Enterobacterales; family Yersiniaceae; genus Serratia; species Serratia sp. T13T92. Next base: position 68,047 of record NZ_JBLJAK010000024.1, read on the forward strand.
GGACTGGATGTTACCGGGGGGTTCCGGCATTCAGTTTATCAAGCATATGAAGCGCGAGGCGATGACCCGGGACATCCCGGTGATGATGCTGACCGCGCGCGGTGAAGAAGAAGATCGGGTACGTGGCCTGGAGGTTGGCGCGGATGATTACATCACCAAACCTTTCTCGCCCAAGGAGCTGGTGGCACGTATCAAAGCGGTGATGCGCCGTATTTCACCGATGGCAGTAGAAGAAGTGATTGAAATGCAGGGGCTAAGCCTGGATCCTTCCTCGCACCGGGTGATGGCCAATGAGCAGGCGCTGGAGATGGGGCCGACCGAGTTCAAACTGCTGCATTTCTTTATGACTCATCCGGAACGTGTTTATAGCCGCGAACAGTTGCTTAATCACGTCTGGGGCACTAACGTTTATGTGGAAGACCGCACCGTTGATGTGCATATCCGCCGGCTGCGTAAGGCGCTGGAGACCAGTGGTCATGACAAGATGGTTCAAACCGTTCGCGGCACCGGTTATCGGTTCTCAACGCGCTACTGATCGCACTGCGCTGGAGAGGTTACCGTGCTAGAACGTTTATCGTGGAAGAGGCTGGCGCTGGAGCTGGCCCTTTTCTGCCTGCCTGCCTTATTGCTGGGGCTGATTTTCGGTTATCTGCCCTGGCTGCTGTTGGTTTCGGTGCTGGCCGCGCTGGCCTGGAACTTCTATAACCAACTCAAACTTTCCCACTGGCTGTGGGTGGACCGCAGCATGACGCCGCCGCCGGGCCGCTGGAGCTGGGAGCCGCTGTTCTATGGCCTGTATCAGATGCAGCAGCGTAACCGTCGCCGCCGCCGTGAGTTGGCGCTGTTGATCAAACGCTTTCGCAGCGGGGCCGAATCCTTACCGGATGCGGTAGTGATGACCACCGTTGAGGGCAATATCTTCTGGTGTAACGGCCTGGCACAGCATCTGCTGGGCTTTCGCTGGCCGGAAGATAACGGCCAACACATTCTCAACCTGCTGCGCTATCCGGAATTCAGCCATTATCTGCAACAGCAAGAATTTACCCGGCCGCTGACGTTACAGCTGAATAACGAGCACTTTGTCGAATTCCGTATCATGCCCTATTCCGAAGGCCAACTGCTGATGGTGGCACGTGATGTGACTCAGATGCGTCAACTGGAGGGGGCCAGACGCAACTTCTTTGCCAACGTCAGTCATGAGCTACGTACGCCGCTAACGGTGCTGCAAGGCTATCTGGAGATGATGAGCGATGAAGAGCTGGATGGTTCGCTGCGTGGCAAAGCCTTGGGCACCATGCAAGAGCAGACCAAACGCATGGATGGCTTGGTAAAGCAGTTGCTCACGCTCTCCAGGATCGAGGCCGCGCCAAACGTGGATATGAACGAGAAGGTCGATATTCCGTTAATGCTGCGGGTATTGCAGCGCGAGGCGCAATCGCTCAGCGGTGGTAATCACCAGATCAATTTCCGGGTGAATGAAAATCTGCAGGTGTTCGGTAACGAGGATCAGCTGCGCAGCGCGGTTTCCAATCTGGTGTACAACGCCGTCAACCATACTCCGGCGGGCACCAACATCGAAGTGAGCTGGCAGCAGACGCCGCAGGGGGCTCAGTTCCAGGTCAGCGATAACGGGCCGGGCATTGGTGCCGAACATATCCCGCGCCTGACGGAGCGTTTCTATCGTGTCGATAAAGCACGTTCGCGCCAGACCGGCGGCAGTGGGCTCGGGTTGGCGATCGTGAAGCATGCGCTCAGCCATCATGATTCGCGGCTGGAGATCCTCAGCGAGCCAGGCATTGGCACCCGTTTTATCTTTACCTTGCCTAACCGGTTGATTGTTCCCGCGGCTTTAGCAGAGAATGCGGTGAAAAATTAACAGGTCGCCCGCCATGAATCGATTTACCCAAGCTTTGCTGCTTTGCCTACTGTTGTCGGTTGGCCGCGGGGCCGTGGCTGCTCCGGACGGCATGCTTTCCGGTAACCTGTCTAGCGTAGGTTCCGACACCCTGGCCAACCTGATGGCGCTGTGGGGGCAAGATTTCAGCCGACACTATCCCAACGTGAACCTGCAACTGCAGGCTGCCGGTTCCTCGACGGCACCCACCGCATTGGCGGCAGGAGCGGCGCAGCTTGGGCCAATGAGCAGGCCAATGAAGGCGGCGGAGGTGTCGGCGTTTGAGCACCGCTATGGCTATGCGCCGCTGGCGGTACCGGTCGCGGTTGATGCGCTGGTGGTGCTGGTGCATCAGGACAATCCGCTACGTGGCTTGAATCTGCAACAGCTGGATCAAATCTTTTCCGCGACTCGTCGCTGCGGGGAAAACACGCCGATTAACCGCTGGGGAGAGCTGGGGCTGCAGGGCAGCTGGCAGCAGCGTGCCTTGCAACGTTTTGGCCGCAATTCCGCTTCGGGTACCTATGGGTATTTCAAACTGCGTGCGTTATGCGGTGGCGATTTTATGGCGCGGGTGAATGAACTGCCGGGGTCGGCCTCGGTGGTGCAGGCGGTGGCCGGATCGTTAAACGGCATTGGCTATGCCAGCATCGGTTTTCGTGCCAGCGGGGTGCGGCTGTTGCCCCTGGCAGAAACGGGTGACCGTTATGTTGAACCTAGCGAAACCAACGTGCGTAACGGTAGCTATCCGCTGGCGCGCTATCTGTATATCTACATCAACAAAGCTCCCAACCAGCCGCTGGAACCCCTGACAGCGGCATTCCTCGACCGTGTATTGTCTACGCAGGGGCAGGATCTGGTTAATCACGACGGTTATTTGCCGCTACCGCCGGATACGCTGCGCAAAACCCGCACGCTCTTGGGGCTGGATTAGTCCGGCCAACTTGAATTCCATTCAACACCCATGAAAATTTCTCCATTGCCGGGTGACCGGTGACATGAAAGGATGCACTCAAGCAGTGTAGACGTCTGGATGTCCATTTGTAACCCAGCGTAATAATTCAACTTGTCAATGATTGGAACTGATGGCGGCTAGCCCTCAGTGCATCATCGGAGCAGAATATGTCCAAAGCCAGCCATGCTTTTCACGCCGACGTTGTCGGTAGCCTGTTGCGCCCTGCGGCGCTGAAAACGGCCCGTCAGCAGATTCAGAATGGTGAGATCGACGCGGCTCAGCTGCGCGCAGTAGAAAACGAGCAAATCCGCCATATTGTCGGCAAACAGCAAGAGATCGGCTTACAGGTCGTGACCGATGGTGAGTTCCGTCGTGCCTGGTGGCACTTCGACTTCCTTGAGGGGCTTGATGGTGTAGAAGGCTACGACGTGGAGCAGGGCATTCAGTTTAACGGAGTGCAAACCAAGGCCCGCGGCATCAAGGTGACCGGCAAACTGGGCTTTAGCAACCATCCGATGCTGGAGGATTTTCGTTTCCTGAAAAGCGTAGCCGGTGACGCTGTGCCGAAGATGACCATCCCGAGCCCGAGCGTGCTGCATTTCCGCGGTGGCCGTAAGGCGATCGACCCGCAGGTTTACCCGGAGCTGGATAGCTACTTTGACGATCTGGCACAAACCTACCGCGATGCGATCAAAGCCTTTTACGACGCTGGCTGCCGCTACCTGCAACTTGACGATACCGTCTGGGCCTATCTGTGCTCCGACGATCAGAAGCGCCAGATCCGTGAGCGGGGTGAAGATCCTGAGCAATTGGCCCGTACCTACGCAGAGGTGCTGAATAAAGCTATCGCCGGGAAACCGGATGATTTGACCATTGGTCTGCACGTTTGCCGTGGTAACTTCCGTTCCACCTGGATCTCGGAAGGGGGTTATGAGCCAGTGGCGGAAATCCTGTTTGGCCAGGTCAATGTTGATGCCTTCTTCCTGGAATATGATAACGAACGATCTGGCGGTTTTGAGCCACTGCGTTTTATCAGGCCGGGCAAGCAGCAGGTGGTGCTAGGGTTGATCACCACCAAGACCGGTGAGCTGGAAGATCCGACGGTGGTGCAACAACGCATCAAGGAAGCAACGCAGTTCGTCGATATGAAACAGCTCTGCCTGAGCACGCAGTGTGGTTTTGCCTCTACCGAAGAGGGCAACAGCCTGAGTGAGCAGCAGCAGTGGGATAAGCTGCGTAGCGTGGTCAATATCGCAGCATCGGTCTGGTAAGCGCCACTAAAATGAGCACATGACACGCGTTCAACGTCTGGTTATTGGTGTTTTCACGCACCGTGTAACCATTTGTTTCACATTTCGTGAGTGGTGTGCTCAAAAATAATACAAATCATGTAGTGCATATTTATTGATAACCCCTATGTTCGACTGGATGAGAGATATTATCTGGACGATCACTCTGCTTTCCGTCCTGCGTATTGCCTTTTGGCACTATAAACGTTTAACTATCCCCCTATTGCCGGACTAAACCTCCATTTTCCCCAGCTTTCTTCGGTGCTTGCGACCAGGAATTCAGCAGGGAAAAAACGTCTAAAAATCTGCTCGTCATCATGAGTATTCGCCTTTATCAAGGTCAGACGCTGCTATTGCGTGCTGTCTGTTGCCTATGAGTATCACGATGAGAGAGCAGGCCGGCAACCGAACCGAAGTGGGGGCACTTTTGCCACCATGCTTATCGGCAATTTTTTATTTCAACAGGCAGCACAACAGATTATGAGTCATCGTTTAGCGTCAAAAGATATTCTGGCTTTGGGTTTTATGACCTTTGCCTTATTCGTCGGAGCCGGGAACATCATCTTCCCGCCGATGGTGGGTTTGCAGTCTGGCGAACACGTCTGGACTGCGGCAATTGGTTTCTTGATCACCGCTGTGGGTCTACCGGTTCTCACCGTGATTGCCTTGGCACGCGTTGGTGGCGGCGTTGATGCATTAAGCTCACCGATTGGCCGTAGCGCCGGTCTGCTGCTGGCAACGGTGTGCTACTTGGCCGTTGGCCCGCTGTTTGCCACCCCGCGTACCGCGACCGTTTCCTTTGAAGTGGGTATTGCCCCGTTGACCGGTGACGGGGCCATGCCGCTGTTTATCTACAGCCTGGTCTATTTTGCATTGGTGATTGGCATCTCGCTCTATCCGGGCCGCTTGCTTGACACCGTGGGCCATATTCTGGCTCCGCTAAAGATTGTGGCGTTGGCCGTGCTGGGTATTGCCGCAGTGTTGTGGCCTGCTGGGACACCGATCCCGGCGGTGGATGCCTACCAAACCGTGCCGTTCTCTTCCGGTTTTGTTAATGGCTATCTGACGATGGATACGCTGGGCGCCATGGTGTTCGGTATCGTGATCGTTAACGCCGCACGTTCTCGTGGGGTGAAGGACGCTGGTCTGCTGACCCGCTATACCATTCTGGCGGGTTTGATCGCCGGTGTGGGCCTGACGCTGGTCTATCTGAGCCTGTTCAAGCTGGGCTCCGGCAGCGGTGTACTGACGCCGGATGCTACTAATGGCGCGGTAGTGCTGCATGCCTACGTGCAAAATACCTTCGGCGGCCTGGGTAGCTTCTTCCTGGCGGCGCTGATCTTCATCGCCTGTATGGTGACCGCGGTGGGCCTGACCTGTGCCTGTGCGGAGTTCTTCGAGCAGTACCTGCCTTTCTCTTACAAAACGCTGGTATTCATTCTCGGCCTGTTCTCGATGGTGGTGTCCAACCTTGGCCTGAGCCACCTGATCCAGATTTCGATCCCGGTGCTGACCGCGATCTATCCGCCTTGCATCGTGCTGGTGCTGCTGAGTTTCACCCTGCGTTGGTGGAGCAGTGCATCACGTATTGTTGCGCCGGTGATGTTAGTCAGCCTGTTGTTTGGTATCCTTGATGCGGTGAAAGCGTCCAACTTCCAGCATTTGATGCCAGAATGGACCAATCACCTGCCGCTGGCGGCGCAGGGGCTGGCATGGTTGCCACCTTCGCTGCTGATGCTGGTACTGGTCGCGATTTATGATCGGGTTTTTGCACGCAGCCAAGTGACTGCTCACCCTTAAACCTACGGTCTGAATTTTAGGCCACGGACTTGTCCGTGGCTTTTTTACGTTTAAATTAAGACGGGTCATTTTCATGCAACAACAGTCACCCACCGCAGCTCCAGCCAATAAGCTCAAACGTGGCCTCAGTACGCGCCACATTCGTTTTATGGCCCTGGGTTCGGCCATTGGTACCGGTCTGTTTTACGGCTCCGCAGAGGCCATCAGAATGGCTGGCCCCAGCGTCCTGCTGGCTTACCTGATCGGCGGTATTATTGCCTTTATCATCATGCGCGCACTGGGCGAAATGTCGGTGAATAACCCGCAGGCCAGCTCGTTCTCGCGCTATGCCCAGGATTATCTCGGCCCGATGGCGGGTTACATTACCGGTTGGACCTATTGCTTTGAGATCCTGATCGTTGCCATTGCCGATGTGACGGCCTTCGGCATCTACATGGGCGTCTGGTTCCCGGAAGTGCCGCATTGGATCTGGGTGTTGAGCGTGGTGCTGATTATCGGTGCCATCAACCTGATGAGCGTGAAGGTGTTCGGTGAACTGGAGTTCTGGTTCTCGTTCTTCAAGGTGGCGACCATTATCATCATGATCGTCGCCGGTATCGGCATCATCGTCTGGGGCATCGGCAACGGGGGACAACCGACCGGGATACACAACCTGTGGGTCAACGGCGGCTTCTTCAGTAACGGTTTTATCGGCATGATCCTGTCGCTACAGCTGGTGATGTTTGCCTACGGTGGGATTGAAATCATTGGCATTACCGCCGGTGAAGCGAAAGATCCTAAAGTGTCGATCCCCAAGGCCATCAACTCGGTGCCTTGGCGTATCCTGGTGTTCTACGTCGGGACGCTGTTCGTCATCATGTCCATCTATCCGTGGAACCAGGTGGGGACCAACGGTAGCCCGTTTGTGCTGACCTTCCAGCATATGGGGATCACCATTGCGGCGGGTATCCTTAACTTCGTGGTGATCACCGCCTCACTGTCGGCGATTAACAGCGACGTGTTCGGCGTTGGCCGTATGATGCATGGCCTGGCAGAGCAGGGGCATGCCCCGCAGGTATTCAGCAAAATTTCCAAACGCGGTATTCCGTGGGTGACTGTAGTGGTGATGATGGCGGCCATGCTGATCGCCGTGTATCTCAACTACATCATGCCGGAAAGCGTGTTCCTGGTGATTGCCTCACTGGCGACCTTTGCCACCGTGTGGGTGTGGATCATGATCCTGTTCTCGCAGATCGCTTTCCGCCGTAGCTTGAGCAAAGACCAGGTCAGCAAGCTGGCGTTCCCACTGCGCGGTGGGGTATTCACCTCGGTGGTTGCCATCATCTTCCTGGTGTTTATCATCGGCCTGATCGGTTACTTCCCAACGACGCGTATTTCCCTGTATGCCGGGCTGGTGTGGGTCGCGGTGCTGCTGCTGGGCTACTACATCAAGGTGAACCGCCAGAAAAAGCGAGCCGTATTGACACAGTAAGATTGCCCCTCACCCCAACCCTCTCCCACAGGGAGAGGGAGCTGTCCGGAGCACTTGGTTGGTTCGTGCTGCTTCGGAAAGTGGGGAGTAAAGGCATTACGCAGAAAAATCAGCGAGTCTTCTCATCCAAGGTGCATCACCGTATTTTCAGGCCCACTCGATCGGTCCCCTCTCCCACAGGGAGCTGTCTCTTATACACAACTCGGCATCTTACTGTTTTTTATGGGAATTATTTCAAGCGAATCAATAGGGCACTCGGAAAAATTCTCTTTAAAATCAGCCTGCTATGTTTCTCAAATTACGGCCATTT
>NZ_JBLJAK010000025.1:0-72959 GCF_047530105.1 Serratia sp. T13T92
AAGTCGATACCAAGAGTCGATACTTTCATTTGGACGCTCCTGCTGTTGAGGTTAGACACTCAAATTGTGGCACATTGCGATGCCGTGGTAGGAGCGTCCATCTCATTATCCCTGCGCTCAACGGTCGTAACCGTATGACTCCCACCAGCCTTAGACTTTTAGTGTCGCTGTATTTGTGCCAGCGGTTGGCAATGGAGTTATTTTTGCGTGTCGTAATTGTCTAAATAAGGAACAACTGCGGTGACAGAGGTTTGGAATACGCCATTACGGATCCAATGCAGCGTGTTTTCACCGGGGCGAAGGTTGAAGGCGGTAATATAAGAATCCGCAGCCTGATGGTTATGGCCCTGCATTTCGTAGACTTTGCCTAGTAATACATAGTTCAACCATGACATCTGTAGATCGATAGCTTTATTAATGGCGCGGTAAGCCTCATCCGTTTTCCCTTGGGAAAGCGCATCGACGGTAACTATCTGCTGCAATATGGGGGCATCAGCCAATACCGGCAACGTCTCCAGGCGGGTAATTTCCGTTCGTAGCTGTGCCAGTTCGGCCGCATCAAGGGGTTGGTAGGAGTTACGCAGCAAATCCACCAGCGCTTTTTCGGCAACGGCATACTCAAAGTCCGGCGAGGTTTTGATTATCGCCTCCAATTGGCTGCTGGCACGGGTCAGTGAGTCCGCATCACCCTGTACCAGCAACTGATGTGCCTGATAGAAACGCTGCAGCGCCGGGCCATTTTGCGGTAGCAGCTGCGCCAAACGCTGTGCCAGTTGCTGCGGCCAAGGCTGTTTCAACGCCGCCGACAGGCTGGTAAGGAAATCCTGCTGAATTTTTAGCTGATTATCGGTGGTAATAAAGTAGCGTTTATCCAGCATGATCGAGCTGTCGGCATTATCCACCAGCCGCACCGACAGGAAGCATTGCTGGGCACGGTAATGGCGTTGGTTAACAAACTCGATATACAACGACTTGCCGGAGCTGCTCGGCCCGGCAAAATTGTAGTTGGTCTGATCGTGTACCAGGAACGTGGAATAGGTATTCAGCGCGTCGGTGACCAGTTCACTCACGCCAACCACATAAGAGAGCTGTGGCGTCCAGTTGCTGCAGCTGTTACCGCCCTGGATACGAATGTCGATATCACGCGGGTTGAGCAACACCGGCATAGTGGACACCGGAATGCGCTGAGACAGGGTCGCAATGCCGACAAAGGCGACGCAGGCAGACAGCGCCGCCAGGAAAGTCAGCCAGACCCAAAAGGGTGAGCGTTGATAAAAACGACCTGCCGCAGTGGGTAACAGGGTCTTTGGCTTGGTAGCCGGACGCGGCGGTATATAGGCGGGAGCCTCTTCTTCGCTGCCATCTTCCGGTTCATGCATTACTACGGCCACCTGGGGTACCAACGGCGGCGCATCTTCCCCCTCTTCACACCACATGACCGGTGCAGTCAGTTTATAACCGCGTTTGGGGACGGTGATGATGTATTCGGGGCTGTCCGGATCGCCGTCTTTCAGATATTTGCGCAGTTCGGAAATGCACTGGGTCACCACATGGTTGGTGACGATATTGCGCTTCCAGATGTTATCAATCAGCTCATCGCGGCTTAGCACCACGTCCGGGTGCTGAGCGAAGTACTGCAACATATCGATCAGGCGCGGTTCCAGCGTCCGTTGACGCCCATCACGGCTTATGCGGTTGTCGGCCGGGGTGATCAGCCACTCCCCGACGCGGAAAACAGGCTCTTGCATGGCGGAAATAACTCTGTGGACACTGAGGGCAAGGGCGCGATGATAGCATAACGACCCATAACTTGGGCCGTTCTCAGCAGATTAAGCATTCATAGTTCATATAATTCGAGCGGTAATCCGTCAGGATCGCTGAAAAAGGTAAAGCGGGATTGGGTATAGGGATCGACCCGAATTGGCTCGCAAACGACCCCGGCCGCCTGTAAATGCGCTATCGATGCCTCGATATCCTCTACGCTGAATGCCAGGTGACGCAGGCCACAGGCTTCCGGGCGGCTCGGCCTGGCTGGAGGAGATGGGAAAGAAAACAGTTCAATGACGTATTGGCCATTCAGCGCCAGATCGGCTTTCCAGGAGTCACGTTCTTCGCGGTAATATTCCGCTAACAGGGTGAACCCCAGGATATCGCAGTAAAAGTGCTTACTGACGGCGTAATCAGAACCAATCACCGCTATATGGTGAACCTGTCGTAATGCCAACATGGATGAACTCCGTAAGTTATTTAGTGACCCCTCACCCCAACCCTCTCCCACAGGGAGAGGGAGCTGATACGGAGCCGTAATCAGGTTTAAGAGTCAATCTGTGAGGTTTTCAGCACCTTCACCAGATAGCGCCCATCCTCGGTCAACTTGGCGCCGTGGATATCGGTTTCAAAACCTGGATAGTGTTCGCCGATCGAGCACAGCATCAGCAGGAAATCGAGCACCGCGCGGCTCTCTTCGGTGATCATCTCCCCCGGCATCACGACCGGTACGCCCGGCGGATAAGGCAGGATCATGTTCGCCGCTACCTTGCCGACCAACTGGTCAATCTCGCAGGTTTCAACATTACCGCGTACCTGCTGCTGGAACATCTCATAAGGCGTCAGCTTCATTTCTGGCAGGACGTCAAACGCACGCAGCATCAGGCCCGGTAAATCGTGCTGGCGGATCAGTTGGTGGATCCCGGCAGCCAGATCCTGAATGCGCATATGGCGGTAGAAGTCCGGATCTTCAGCATACAGATCCGGCAGCATGTTTTTCACCCGCAGGTTAAGATCGTAAGCACGTTTGAAATCCGTCAGGCTGCGCAGCAGGCTCATCGCCTTGGTCTTGTCGATGCCAATGCTAAACAGGAACAGCAAGTTGTACGGGCCGGTTTTCTCCACCACGATCCCACGCTCATCCAGATATTTCGCTACCAGCGCGGCAGGGATCCCGCTCTCCTCCAGCTCACCCAGTTCGTTCATCCCCGGCGTTAAAATGGTGACCTTGATCGGATCCAGATACATATGATCGCTGTCGGTCTGGCCGAAGCCATGCCAGTTGTCGTCCGGGTTCAGCGGCCAGCACTGTGCCTCGTCAATCTCTTCCGGCTGCCAGATATCGAAGAACCAGGTGTCACTCTCGGCACGCAGGCGTTGCACTTCACGGCGAAAATGCAGGGCTCGCTCCACGGAGCGATTAATCATGCGCCGCCCCGGATTACCACGCAGCATCGCCGCAGCGGTTTCCATCGAAGCCACAATGCCGTAATGCGGCGAAGTGGTGGTGTGCATCATGTAGGCTTCATTAAAGGTGTTCTCGTCATAATCCCCTTTAATGTGGATCATCGAAGCCTGAGAGAACGCCGCCAACAGCTTGTGGGTCGATTGAGTTTCATAGATCACCTTGCCCGGGATACGATCGCCACTCATGCCGCTCTTGCCGTCATAAATCGGGTGGAAATTGGTATAAGGCACCCAAGCCGAATCGAAGTGGATCGACGCTACGTCCAGCGTTTGCTTGATGTAATCGGTGTTATACAGCAAGCCGTCATAGGTAGAGTTGGTGATCACCGCATGTACCGGCCAGCTGGCGTTGGCGGTGTCTGACACCCGCTTGGCAATGCTGTCGCGGGTAAATTCGCGCTGAGGAATACCGCCTAAAATACCGTACGCGTTACGCAGCGGGCGCAGGTAAATCGGCACGATGTCACACATCATCAGCAGATGACACAGCGATTTATGGCAGTTACGGTCAATCAGTACCGTACTACCGGCAGGGGCCGAATACATGCCGACAATCTTGTTGGCGGTAGAGGTGCCGTTGGTCACCAAGTAGCTCTGCTCCGCGTTGAACGTACGGGCAATGTACTCTTCCGCCTCCAGATGCGGGCCGGTGTGATCCAGCAGCGAGCCGAGCTCCGTCACCGAGATGGAAATATCCGCCTTCAGGGTGTTGGCACCAAAGAAATCGTAGAACAGGCAGCCCACCGGGCTTTTCTGGAACGCGGTGCCCGCCATATGGCCCGGCGTACAGAAGGTATATTTCCCCTCCTTCACATAGGTGAACAGCGCCTTGGTCAGCGGGGGGGTGATGGTGTCCATATACTCATCGGTATACTGGCGAATGCGCTGGGCGATATCGTCAGCAGCGTTCAGACCATACTCGAAGAAATAGAGCACCATACGCATTTCGTGCAGATGGACGTCGAAAGTGGAGTGGGTGTTGATAAACGCATACAGCGGCAGGTATTCATTCAGCTCGTTGATTTCGCTGCACAGCTCCAGGCTGTATTCGTCCCAGTCGAAGATCACCCCACAGATACGCGCATTGTGCTCGATCAGCTTGAGCAGATCACCGCTGTTCTTCGGGAACACCAGTTGGAAACCCATTGAGGCCAGCGCCACGTGCAGCTCGCGGATAGGCTCGTCTTTGTAATAAACGCCCATCGGGCTCATGATCGCAATGATATTCATCGCAGCTATCCTTTAGTTAACTACCAATAGCTTATAACAACATAAAAAGCCGGGGCTGTCTTACACGCATAAAAAAACCGCCCCGAGAGGCGGTTTCATATTGCTGAGTGGACGTTTGTAAGGGCTAGCATGTTCCGCCGTAGGGGCGCCGCATGCTGCGCCCACTTAGCAATAACCGTAGTTCATCAGCCGTTGATAGCGACGGTTGAGCAACTCTTCGTTGTTCAGGCCATCCAGATCCGCCAGGTCCGCCAACAGTTGGGCTTTCAACGAAGCCGCCATTGCCGGTACGTCGCGGTGAGCGGAGCCCAAAGGCTCTGGGATCACAGAATCGATCAGCTTCAGCTCTTTCAGACGCGGTGCAGTGATGCCCATCGCTTCTGCGGCAATCGGTGCCTTATCGGCACTTTTCCACAGGATCGAGGCGCAGCCTTCCGGCGAGATCACCGAATAGGTGCTGTACTGCAGCATATTCACTTTATCGCCCACGCCGATCGCCAATGCCCCGCCGGAGCCGCCTTCGCCGATCACGGTGCAGATCACCGGGATATTCAGGCGAGACATTTCACGCAGGTTGCGGGCGATCGCCTCAGACTGGCCACGCTCTTCCGCACCCACGCCAGGATAAGCACCTGGGGTGTCGATGAAGGTGATCAGCGGCATCTTGAAGCGGGAGGCCATTTCCATCAGGCGCAGCGCTTTGCGATAGCCTTCCGGTGCTGGCATACCGAAGTTGCGGCGAATTTTCTCTTTGGTTTCACGCCCTTTCTGATGACCAATGATCATCACCGGGCGGCCATCGAGGCGCGCAATACCACCGACAATGGCTTTGTCATCGGCATAGGCGCGATCGCCTGCCAGCTCTTCAAAGTCGGTAAAGATGTGTTTGATATAATCCAGGGTATAAGGACGGCGCGGGTGGCGTGCCAATTGGGCAATCTGCCAGGCCCCAAGATCGGAAAAAATCTTGCGCGTCAGCTCAACGCTCTTCTCACGCAGGCGCTGAACCTCTTCGTCCAGATTAATATCTAATTTTTCGTCTTGACGGCTGACTGCGGTCAGCGAGTCAATTTTCGCTTCCAGCTCTGCAATCGGCTGTTCAAAATCAAGAAAATTCAGACTCATAGCATTCCTATTTTAGTCAAATTCCAGTTCCACCTGCTCATTACCTACCAAGGTCCGCAAATCTATCAACAAGCGGTCGGTCGGCGTCACGCGCCAAGTTGCACCAAAGCGCAATCTTGCCCGTGCATCTTCCCGTTGATAGTAGAGATGCACTGGAATCGTCCCCGAGCGATGGGGTTCCAAAGACTGACGGAGACGGTTCAAAAGCTGGTCATCAATTTGCCTGTCCGTCAGCGAGATAGCAAGCCCGCGAGCGTATTTTTCACGTGCTTCACTGATGTCCATTAATTCACGAGCGGTCATTTTAAGCCCGCCGTTAAAGTCATCAAAGCTGACCTGTCCAGTCGCGATCAGGATACGGTCTTTTTCCAACAAATGCTGGTATTTTTCCAAGGCATCGGTGAATAACATGATGTCCAGACGGCCAGAGCGGTCATCCAGCGTACAAATGCCGATGCGGTTGCCGCGTTTGGTCATCATGATCTTGGAGGCAATCACCAACCCGACGGCGGTAGTCATCTTGCCGCGATCCGTCGGGTGCATATCTTTCAGGCGCTGGCCACCGGCATAGCGTTCGATTTCTTTGAGGTACTGGGTGATCGGGTGGCCGGTTAGATACAGCCCCAGCGTTTCCCGTTCACCATCCAGCACCACCTGTTCCTGCCAAGGGGGGACGTTGGCGTAGGATTGCTCTACCTGCTCCGGCGCTTCCGCCAGCACGCCAAACATATCCGCCTGGCCGATGGCTTCGGCTTTGGCGTGCTGATCGGCCGCTTTAAGCGCATCCCCCAGGGAGTTCATCAACGCGGCGCGATGAGGCCCCAGGCGATCGAACGCCCCGGACATGATCAGCTTTTCCAGAATACGGCGGTTGAGCTTTTTAATATCGGAGCGGGCGCACAGGTCGAACAGATCTTTAAAATACCCCTGCTCGCCAGAATTACGCGCTTCGATAATTGCTTCGATCGGCCCTTCCCCTACTCCCTTGATGGCGCCAATGCCATAGACGATCTCGCCCTCGTCATTAACGTGGAAGTGATACTGCCCGCTGTTGATGTCCGGCGGCAGGATTTTCAGGCCCATGCGCCAGCACTCATCCACCAGCCCCACCACCTTATCGGTGTTATCCATATCGGCGGTCATGACCGCGGCCATAAACTCGGCCGGATAGTGGGCCTTCAGCCACAGCGTCTGGTAAGACACCAATGCATAGGCAGCAGAGTGCGATTTGTTAAAGCCGTAACCCGCGAACTTCTCTACCAGATCGAAGATTTTTACCGACAATTCGCCGTCAATGCCGCGCGATTTGGCACCATCTTCAAAACCGCCGCGCTGCTTAGCCATCTCGACCGGGTTCTTTTTACCCATGGCACGGCGCAGCATGTCCGCCCCGCCCAGCGTATACCCAGCCAGTACCTGAGCGATCTGCATTACCTGTTCCTGGTACAGGATGATGCCATAGGTCGGCTCCAGCACCGGCTTCAGCGATTCATGCTGCCACTGGATATCAGGGTAGGAGATCTCTTCGCGCCCGTGCTTACGGTCGATAAAGTTATCTACCATGCCGGACTGTAACGGGCCGGGGCGGAACAACGCCACCAGTGCGATCATGTCTTCGAAGCAGTCAGGCTTCAGGCGTTTGATCAAATCCTTCATGCCGCGCGATTCAAGCTGGAATACCGCAGTGGTTTCCGAGCGTTGCAGCATGTCGAAGCTTTTCTTGTCTTCGAGCGGAATGGCCGCGATATCTATCGGTTCCAAGCCGGTCTTGGCACGGCGGGCGTTGATCATCTCCAACGCCCAGTCGATGATGGTCAGCGTACGCAGGCCAAGGAAGTCGAACTTCACCAGCCCGGCGTATTCCACATCGTTCTTGTCAAACTGGGTAACCGGGTGGTTACCTTCAGCATCGCAATAGAGCGGTGCAAAGTCGGTGATCTTGGTTGGCGCAATCACCACGCCCCCGGCGTGCTTACCGGCGTTACGCGTCACGCCTTCCAGCTTGCGCGCCATGTCGATCAGCGCTTTGACCTCTTCGTCTGCCTCATAGATTTCCGGCAGTTGCGGCTCTGCGGCAAAGGCTTTTTCCAGCGTCATGCCCGGATCGGGCGGCACCAGCTTGGAGATACGGTCGACAAAGCCATAAGGGTGGCCCAACACGCGCCCCACGTCGCGGATAACCGCCTTCGCCGCCATGGTACCGAAGGTGATGATCTGCGATACCGCCTCACGGCCATACATCTCCGCCACGTGCTCGATGACCAGGTCGCGTTTTTCCATGCAGAAGTCGACGTCGAAGTCGGGCATCGAGACACGTTCCGGGTTCAGGAAGCGTTCGAACAGCAGGTCAAACTCCAGCGGGTCGAGATCGGTGATTTTCAGCGCATAGGCCACCAGCGAACCGGCACCAGAGCCACGCCCCGGGCCTACCGGCACGTCGTTATCTTTCGACCACTGGATGAATTCCATTACGATCAGGAAGTAGCCCGGGAATCCCATCTGGTTGATCACTTTCAGTTCCAGATCCAGACGCTCATCGTATTCAGGACGTCGTTCGGCACGGACTTCAGGGTCCGGGAACAGGAATTCCAGACGTTCTTCCAACCCCTCTTTGGACTTGAGCACCAGGAAATCTTCGGTGGTCATATCGCCAGTGGGGAACTGTGGCAGGAAATATTCGCCCAAACGGATGGTGACGTTACAGCGCTTGGCAATTTCCACACTGTTTAGCAACGCTTCCGGGATGTCGGCAAACAGCTCGCACATCTCCTCTTCGCTGCGCATGTACTGTTGCGGGCTGTAGTTTTTCGGGCGTTTGGGATCGTCGAGCGTGAAGCCATCATGGATCGCTACGCGGATCTCATGGGCGTCAAAGTCATCTTCCACCAGGAAACGGACGTCGTTGGTGGCGACTACCGGCAACCCACGTTCGGTCGCCAGGGCTACGGCGGCGTGCAGATAGTTTTCTTCATCCCCACGGCCGGTGCGGATCAGTTCGAGATAATAGCTGTCCGGGAAATGCTGCTGGTAAAACTCCAGGCACTGATCGACCAGGGCCTGGTTGCCACGCAGCAGAAACTTGCCGACGTCGCCCATGCGTGCACCGGAAAGCAGGATCAACCCGCTGCGGTGTTCTATCAGCCAGTCGCGATCGATCACCGGGCCTGCCGGGCCATAACCGCGCTGATACGCCCTGGAGATTAATAGGGTGAGGTTTTGATAGCCAACGTTATCGGCTGCCAGCACGGTAAGCTGTGCCAGCTCATCGCCCAGCTCTTCGCTTTGCACATGGAAATCCGCACCGATGATCGGTTTGATCCCGGCACCGTGCGCACTGCCATAAAACTTCACCAGACCACACATATTGGTGAAGTCGGTGACGGCCAAGGCTGGCATGGCTAACGCGGCAGCTCTTTTCACCAACGGGCCGATCTTGGCTAATCCATCTATCATGGAGTAGTCACTGTGCACGCGCAGATGAATAAAACGAGGTTCGGCCATATCCAGATACCAACGTGTTGGGGTTCAGCTTGCTGAACCGGGGTTACATTAGGGTGTGGGGAAGATCACCGTAGCCCTTTCCCCTCACCCCGACCCTCTCCCAAAAGGAGAGGGGGCGTAATATTAAGCATCGTGTGAACTATGCGGCTTGGTTACTTAGCTGACGAGCCAGACTCCAGCGCCCGTCTTACCGGGGCAAAGCTGCGACGATGATGCTCGGTAGCCCCCAACACGGCCAGCTTTTCCAGATGGAACGCGGTGGGATAGCCCTTGTGTTGGGCAAAGCCATAATCCGGGAAAATCGCATCCAGCTCGGTCATTTCGCGATCGCGGGTTACCTTCGCCAGAATTGACGCGGCACTGATCTCCGCAACCCGGCTATCCCCTTTCACCACCGCTAACGAGCGCATCGGCAATTTGGGGCAACGGTTGCCATCAATCAACACCATGTCCGGTGCGATATGCAAACCCGCAACCGCACGCTGCATCGCCAGCATGGTGGCATGCAGGATATTCAGTTGGTCGATTTCGACCGGCTCAGCACGCCCCAGGCTCCAGGACAGCGCCTTTTCCACGATCTCGTCGTATAACGCCAGGCGGCGCTTCTCGCTGAGCTTTTTGGAATCCGCCAGGCCAACAATCGGCCGTGCAGGATCGAGGATCACCGCAGCGGTCACAACGGCACCCACCAAAGGCCCGCGCCCCACTTCATCCACACCGGCAAACAGCCGGGCGGCAGGGTAAACAAAGGGTTCCATCATGCTTTTGCCAGCTCCAACACAGCCTGAGCGGCCTGTTCATCGGCACCACAGCGAATGCTCTGATGCAGTTCAAGGAAGGTCTGTTTCAACAGCTCCGCCTGCGGGCTGTCTTCCAGCAGCGGCAATAACGCCGCGGCCAGCTTATCCGGTACACAATCGTGTTGCAGCAGTTCGGTGACGATTTCACGCCCCGCCAGCAGGTTAGGCAATGAGACATACGGGGTTTTCACCAGCCGCTCCGCCAGCCAGAAGGTAAATGGCTTCATGCGGTAACCCACCACCATCGGGCATTTTGCCAACATGCATTCCAGCGCTGCGGTGCCGGAAGCCAACAGAGCTGCATCGCTGGCCACCATCGCCTCACGCCCTTTGCCATCCAGCAGGTGAACCTTAAGCTCAGGCGCGACCTCGGCCTTGATGCGTTCAAACTGCTCACGGCGCTTGGCGTTGACCAAAGGCACCACCACTTCCAGATCGGGATAATGCTCGCGTAGCAATTGGGCGGTACGCAGGAAGTCGCCACTGAGCATTTCCACTTCGGCATTACGGCTGCCGGGTAGCAATGCCAAACAGCGAGCGCCCGGGTCAATGCCCAGCGTAGCGCGTGCGGCCAGCTTATCCGCCTGCAATGGCATCGCATCGGCCATGGTATGACCGATGAAGCGACAAGGGACGTTGAAACGATCGTAAAACGCTTTTTCGAAAGGGAGGAACGCCAACACCAGGTCGGTCGCTTTACCAATTTTGAAAACGCGTTTCTGACGCCAGGCCCACACGGACGGGCTGAC
The DNA here is from genome assembly GCF_047530105.1 of Serratia sp. T13T92. NCBI lineage: Bacteria > Pseudomonadati > Pseudomonadota > Gammaproteobacteria > Enterobacterales > Yersiniaceae > Serratia > Serratia sp. T13T92. The sequence goes on from NZ_JBLJAK010000025.1 coordinate 10,640, forward strand.
ATAGTGAATAGTGCGGATACCGCGCTGTTTCAGGCGGCCTTCCAGCGTGAGGTTGAAATCTGGCGCATCGATACCGACAAACACGTCAGGCTTCAGCTCACTGAACCGGCGGGTCAGATCCTTGCGGATCTTCAACAGGCGTGGCAGACGCTCAAGCACCTCTACCACGCCCATCACCGCCAGCTCTTCCATTTCGTACCAGGTTTCACACCCTTCGGCCTGCATCAGCGGGCCAGCGACACCGACAAAGCGGGCGCTTGGGTAGTACGTCTTAAGCGCACGAATTAATCCGGCACCCAGAATATCACCGGAGGTTTCCCCGGCGACCAATCCGATAGTCAATGGACGATTTGGCATAACTCAGCGAATAATCCCACGGGTAGAACGCGCAAAGAAATCGAGGAACTGCTGTACCACTGGCTGCTGTTGCGCCAGGGTTTCGATCTCTGCTTTAGCCTCGTCGAAGGTCTTCTCGCTGCGATAGAGGATCTTGTAGGCATTACGGATCGCCTGCATTTGATCCTTATCAAAACCACGGCGTTTCAGACCTACGGCGTTGATACCAAATGGCGTCGCGTGGTTACCCTGCGCGATGACAAAAGGCGGTACGTCCTGAGCGACACCGGAGCAACCACCGACCATCACATGGGCACCAATCACACAGAATTGGTGGATCGCGGTCATGCCGCCAATGATGGCGAAATCGTCGATCTCCACGTGACCAGCCAGCGTAGCGTTGTTGGCCAACACGCAGGAATTGCCCACCACGCAGTCATGAGCAACGTGCACGTTGACCATCAGCAGGTTGTCATTACCGACTTTGGTCAGGCCCGTTCCCTGTGCAGTACCGCGATGAATGGTGACGCTCTCACGAATGCGGTTACGATCGCCGACTTCAACCCGAGTCGGTTCGCCAGCGTATTTGAGATCCTGATTCACTTCGCCGATAGAGGCAAACTGATAGATCTCGTTATCGCGGCCAATCTTGGTGATACCGTTCACCACCACATGCGATTTGAGGACCGTACCCGCGCCGATTTCCACCTGGGAGCCGACGTAGCAGAAGGGACCTATATGCGCACCAGCGCCGATAACGGCGCCTTCTTCAACGATCGCGCTTGGATGGATAAAGGCGGTTTTATCAATCACGGATTATGCCTCCCGGCTGCGGGCACACATCATGGTTGCTTCGCAGACAATTTTTCCATCGACGGTCGCCACGCCTTTAAAGCGGGTCAGACCACGACGGGTTTTTTCGAAAGTGACTTCCATAATCATCTGATCGCCAGGCACCACAGGGCGCTTGAAGCGAGCTTCGTCAATACCGGCGAAATAGTACAGCTCGCCCGGTTCCAGTTTACCCACGCTCTTAAATGCCAGGATACCCGTGGCCTGAGCCATAGCTTCCAAAATCAGCACGCCTGGAAAAATCGGTTTACCAGGGAAATGCCCCTGGAAAAACGGCTCATTAACGGATACGTTCTTCACTGCACGCAGATATTTATGCTCTTCGAAATCCAATACACGGTCAACCAGCAAGAATGGATAACGGTGAGGAAGCAGTTCCAGAATTTCTGCAATATCTAGAGTATGAGTGTCAGTAGTCAAAATACTCTTCCTGTCTCTAAAAACTGATGGCATCAACAACACGGCCTGCGTTGACCCCAAAAAGGAGATCATCAGGCAGGCCGCAAATTAACAACTCTTTGCGCTTTTGGCATCATTGCCAACGCGTTTCGTTTTATACCCAGCATCCCGGGCCGTGGTGATTAGTCTTTTCCGACTTTTCGTTCGACAGCTTTCAAGCGCTTGCTAATCTCATCGATATTCATCACCAACGCCGCGGTTTTACGCCAAACTTTGTTGGGTTGTAACGGAATGCCAGAGGAGTATACCCCAGGTTCGGTGATTGGTCGCATAACCATTCCCATCCCGGTGACAACTACCTGGTCAGCAATCTCCATGTGACCATTGATCACACTGGCGCCGCCAATTTGGCAATAGCGCCCGATTTTCAGGCTACCCGCCATGATCACACCGCCCGCGACGGCGGTATTCTCGCCAATCACCACGTTGTGTGCAATCTGACACTGGTTATCTATGATAACACCATTCCCAATCTGGGTGTTATCCAAGGCGCCACGGTCGATGGTTGTACAGGCACCAATCTCAACGCGATCGCCAATAATCACCGTGCCAAGCTGCGGGATCTTGATCCAGTTGCCACGCTCGTTGGCGTAGCCGAAACCGTCCGCACCAATTACCGTTCCCGATTGGATCAGGCAGTGCTGGCCGATTTCCACTTCATGATAAATCGTCACGTTGGCCCACAGACGCGTACCTGCGCCGATGCGTGCCTGCTTGCCGATAAAGCAGCCCGGGCCGATGACCACGTTATCGCCCAGTTCAACACCGGATTCGATAACCGCGTTCGCCCCAATAGCAACGTTCTGCCCCAGCTTGGCCTCAGGAGAGATCACCGCGCTTGGCGCGATATCTGCTGCGGGTGCTGGCGTGGTGTCCATCAACTGCGCCATACGCGCATAGGTCAGGTAAGGGTTTTTAACTACCAGCGCTGCGCTACGGCAGTGTGGTAGGTCTGCTTCGGTGAGTACCACAGCACTCGCCTGGCAGGAAGCCAGCTGCTGTTGGTAGCGGCTGTTTGACAAAAACGTGATTTGGCCAGGCTGTGCGGAATGCATAGAAGCAATGCCGGTGATGACGAGATCGCCATCACCGTGCAATTGTGCATCCAACTGCTGCGCTAAATCAGCCAGTCGAATTGAAGGCATGGCGTTATTTAACCTGTTTCAGCACGTCTGCAGTAATATCTTTTGAAGAGCCTGCATAAGCAACTGCGTTAGCGTCGATCACGACGTCATAGCCTTCTTTGCTGGCAACGGCCTTCACAGCATCCTGAATACGGCTCAGGATCTTGTTACGCTCTTCCATCTGGCGACGACGATTGTCCTGCTCGAAAGCCTGCGCTTTCTGAGAGAACTTCTCACGCTGAGCCATCACGTCTTTTTCCATCTTGGTGCGATCGCTGGCTTTCATGGTAGAACCATCACGCTGCAGTTTCTGCATTTTGGTTTGCAGATCGCGTTCCATGTTCTGGAGTTCGCCTGCGCGGCCTTTGAATTCGCTTTCCAATTGCTTGGCTACGGTTTCACGAGCTGGCAACTGTTGGAAAATGCTAGAAACGTTAACAACAGCAATCTTGTCAGCTGCCTGAACGCCTGCAGAAGCAGCCATTGCTAAACCGAGGCCTGCGGCACATAACCACTTTTTCACTATAAACTCCTTACCATCACCCATTTGTGTCACATGACACTTTTGAAAGTACACAATCTGCCAGACTTATCACATTACACAATGAGATTTCTCTCGCTATGAGCTTGTTTAAGCCTGGCATTTGCGATTCTTGTACCGCTATGCCCACGGGTGAAACCGGTTATTACCAGGTTTTACCGATGTTAAACTGGAACTGCTCCGACCTGTCGCCGTCGTATTTCTTGATCGGATCCGCATAGGAGAAGACCAACGGCCCCAGTGGAGACATCCACTGCAGCGCAAGACCGGCAGACACGCGAATGTTGCTCGCTTTGCTGTAGTCTGGCACCCCGTACATCAGCGTCTGATCGGTGTTTTCCCAGTGGGTATCCCACACGGTACCGGCATCGATAAACAGCGAAGTACGCACCGAGTTGGCGTATTTCTCGCTGAGGAACGGCGTAGGCGTGATCAATTCCATACTTGCCACGGCCATGGCGTTACCGCCCACCGCATCGTTCGAGCTACAAATCGGCTGAGCGGTGCTGGTGCCTGGCGCGTACTGGCAAGAATACGAGTTGGAGTTGTAGTACACGGCTTTCGGACCAATGGTGTTGGACTGGAAGCCACGTACGGTACTTGAACCACCCGCATAGAAGTTTTCATAGAACGGCATTTCTTTACCGCCCAACCCATCGGCATAGCCCAGACGGCCACGACCCAGCAATACCCAGGTCTTGTCATCGTTAAGCGGCATATACTGCGCGGTGTCCAACGTCATCTTGTAGTATGAGTTGTCGGAACCCGGCACGGTCACCTTGGTGTTGAACGTAGTGCGGTTACCCTGGGTAGGGAAGTAACCACGGTCCAGATTATTATAGGTCCAGCCCAGGTTCAGCGTGAAGTCATCGGCTGTAAAGCTGGCGCGATCCTTAAAGTCAGGATAATCGCCCATCGAGTTCAGATAGCGCCACATGGCAATCTGCGGCTGCATTTCTGACAAGGAGTTATGGACGTAACCCAGGCCAGCACGCAGCGAGTTGTTCTCGTTGATTGGGAAGCCCAGCGTGCCGTCAATACCATAACTGCTGTTGGTATAGTCGGACAGATCGGCGTTATTCGCTTTAAAGTCGTTATAGAAGATACGGCCGCCCAGACTCACACCGTCAACGGTGAAGTACGGGTTGGTCACCGACAGCTCGGTATAGGTCTGGTAGTCGTTCTTGGTGCCGCTGATGCCAACAGAGTAGCCCGTGCCCAGCCAGTTATCCTGCTGGACACCCGCCTGGAAGCTGACGCCACTTTCAGTACCGTAACCCACACCAAAGTTCAGCGTCCCGGTGTTACGTTCTTTCACCTTATAGGTGATATCAACCTGATCGGGAGAACCCGGTACACGCTGGGTTTCAACATCGACCGTCTCAAAGTAACCCAGACGGTTCAGACGCTCTTTACCCTGCTCGACCTGATCGTTACCCAGCCACGCCCCTTCCATCTGGCGCATTTCGCGGCGCAGAACGGAATCTTTACTGGTGTCGTTGCCTTCGAACTTGATGCGACGAACATAGAAACGGTTACCCGCATCGATGTTGACGTTCAGCTTCACGGTTTTATCCGCGTCGTTGATTTCAGGTTGAGTCTGTACGCGAGGATAGGCGTAACCATAACGGCCAAACATCTTCTTGATGTTATCTTCCATTTTGGTCACTTTGGTGCCGTTAAACAGCTCACCCGGCTCAATCTTGGTCAACTGGGCCACTTCTGCCGAATGACCGGCCAGGTTGCCATTCACCACCACGCCGGAAAGCTTGTACTGCTCGCCTTCGGTGATGTTAACGGTGATATAGATGCCTTTTTTATCTGGCGTCAGGCTGACCTGCGTCGAATCGATATTGAAACGGGCATAGCCGCGATCCAGATAGAAGCTGCGCAGGCTCTCAAGGTCCCCCGCCAGCTTTTGCTTCTGGTATTTGCGATCGGCCACTACGTTCCACCACGGCACATCATCACGCAACTGGAAGTGCGCGATCAGTTCATCGTTGGTGAAGGCATGGTTGCCGACAATGTTGATTTGTTGAATCTTGGCGGAAACCCCTTCCGTGAACACCAGTTTCAGGTCAACACGGTTACGCGGCAACGGCGTGACAACGGCTTTCACCGAGGCACTGTATTTACCGACGCTGTAGTAGAAGTCTTCCAACCCTTTTTCAATGCTGGATAAGGTGGTGCGGTCGAGTGCTTCACCAACCCGGACGCCAGAGGCTTCCAGGTTTTGCTTGAGCATGTCATCTTTCACCGATTTGTTACCGGAGAAAGTGATGCTGGCAATGGTAGGGCGTTCCTTAACCTGAACAATCAGCGTATCACCATCGCGCAGTACGCGAACGTCCTCGAAGTTGCCAGTGGCAAACAAGGCACGGATGGTATTACCGATATCATCATCAGAGACGGTATCGCCTACGCGAACCGGCATGTTGAGTAACGCCGCACCGACGGCGACTCGTTGCAGGCCTTCGAAATGAATATCCTTCACTACGAACCCGTCTGCACCGTATACGGTGGCGCTGCCAAACAGCAGCGACGCTATGAGCAACTTTTTCATCGCCATCGTTGTTATGCGTTCTTCCTAACCTGTCCCCGCCCCTAAAGACGAGAAAAATCATTGAAAAGTGCAAGACCCATCAGCAGTACCAACAAGATCGAACCAATGCGGTAGCTGTAGTCCTGTACTCGCTCAGAAACTGGCCCCCCCTTCAGCTTTTCTATCGCCAGGAAGAGGAGATGCCCACCATCTAATACCGGTAATGGGAAGAGGTTGATGATCCCTAAGTTGACGCTAATCAACGCCAGAAACATCATATAATACACAAAACCCACCTCTGCTGATGCCCCTGCTCCCTGTGCAATGGAAATCGGGCCACTCAGGTTGTTCAGCTTCACATCACCGGTAATCAATTTACCTATCATGCTGACCGTAAGGTGCATCAGCTGCCAGGTTTTGTCCCCCGCCTGATACAGCGCAGAGAACGGCCCATATTGACGGATGGTCTTGTACTCATCCGGCAGAGGGATAACTTTGGGTATAATCCCGGCAAACCCCACCGCTTTGTCTTTTCCCACCGGCTTTGTATCTGGTATCAGCGTTAAAGACAAGGGGGCGCCGTTTCTTTCTATCTCTAAAACCAGCGGAAGCCCTGGAGCATTGTGGATACGTTTAACCAACGTAACCCAACGACCAAGTGGCTGACCATCGACTTTAACGATCCTGTCCCCCGCTTGTAAACCTGCCTTTTGCGCAGCCGACCCGGCCTGAACTTCTGCCAGCACGGATTCAATCTGCGGGCCACGCGGGATCATGCCTAGAGAACGCACGGGATCTTCTTTGTCCGGCTCAAAGCTCCAGTGGCGCAAATCCAGGGTCTTGCTCACCTTTTGTGAAGAACCAAACGGAGCAATTTCTACCTCGGTTTGCGTATCACCGATTTTGGTCACCAACGCCAGACGAACAGATTCCCAATCAGGCGTTTCGATACCGTCAACGGACTTAAGTTCCATTCCCGGAGAAATTTCGGCATGGGCGGCAATGGATTGCGGAGTAATTTCACCGATGACCGGGCGGTAACTCGGCACGCCGATGATAAAGACGATCCAATAGGCAAGAATGGCAAACAGGAAATTGGCAATGGGGCCCGCGCTGACAATCGCCGCACGCTGCCAGACGGTTTTATTGTTGAACGCCTCATGACGCAGCTCGGGAGCTACCGTTTCGACGCGCTCATCAAGCATTTTGACATAGCCGCCAAGGGGGATCATGGCGACAACATATTCGGTGCCCTGACGATCGGTGCGGCGCCATAGTGCACGGCCAAAGCCGATAGAGAAACGCTCCACACGGACGCCACAGCGGCGGGCCACCCAAAAGTGCCCGAACTCATGCACGGTGATCAATATACCCAGAGCGATAATAAACGCGACCAAGTTCCAGAGTACGCTGACCATAGAATCCCTTTACTCCCCCCGCCGATGACGGATTAAAACACTAACAGCATCAAGCAGGCAAATACCGGTACCGCTGCGGTCAGGCTATCGATACGATCCAGAATGCCGCCGTGCCCCGGGATCAGATGACCACTGTCCTTGATACCGGCTTCACGTTTGAACATGCTTTCCGTCAGATCGCCCAACACCGAAGCCAGGGCCGCAATCACCGAACAGACCAATAGGGTCATAGGCACCACGTTTAGCGGCGCATAGCGGCCAAACAGCCACGAAATCACGGCAGACGTGACCAGCCCGCCGACCAGCCCTTCCCAGGTTTTGCCCGGGGAGACCTTCGGGGCCAGCTTGTGTTTGCCAAACAGCTTGCCGAACATGTAGGCGCCAGAATCTGCGCCCCAGACCAGCAGCATAACGTACAGCAACCACCAGGCACCGGTAAAATGATTCTCTTCATAGCCGAACTGACGCAGTGCCAGCATGCCCCAGAAAAACGGCACGATGGTCAACAGGCCAAAGACCAGCCGCAAGGTGCGCGAATTACGCCACAGCGCCGCCGAGCCTGGATAGAACAGCACCAGAAGCAGAGCCACCAGCCACCATCCCAGCGATAACCACAGCGGGCCAGCGATCTGCAATTGGTGAACAGACTGATGGTAGGCAGGCACGCTGAGCATCATCAGCGCCAATAGGAAACCGCACAATATCGCCAACCAGATACGTTGGGGGCGGGCAGCAAAGCCAGCCAACTGCCCCCACTCCCAGGCGGCTAACATGCACACAGCGAGTGTTACCAGGGCAAAGCCCATCGGCGGCAGCAAGAACAGCGCTGCGATAACAATCGGAATTAAAATCAGAGCCGTTATGATGCGAGACTTCAGCAAAAGTTCCCCCTAGGACGCATTGGCGTCGATAGGTGTTGTTCCTCCGAAGCGACGCTCGCGTTGTGCAAATGCATTCAGCGCACCTTCAAAGACAAGTTCATCAAAATCTGGCCAGAGTACATCAGTAAAGTAAAGCTCGGCGTAAGCAATTTGCCACAACAAAAAGTTACTGATGCGATGTTCGCCACCGGTACGGATCACCAGATCCACCGGAGACAGATCGCTCATACAGACGCGCTCGCCCAGTAACTCTTCGCTGATCTGATCTACGCACAGCGTACCTTGCTGCACTTGCTCGGCCAGATCCTTCACTCCCTGAATAATATCCCAACGACCACCGTAATTGGCGGCAACGTTAAGCGTCAGGCCATCGTTATTTTCTGTCAGTTGCTCCGAGCGGCGGATACGCTCTTGCAAACGTGCGCTGAACCGGCTGACATCGCCGATCACACGCAACCTGACATTATGTTTATGCAGGCTTTTTACTTCGCTGTCCAGTGCGCGGACAAAAAGCTCCATCAACGCGGAGACTTCCTGCGCCGGGCGGTTCCAGTTTTCGCTGCTGAAGGCATAAAGCGTGAGTGCATCTAAATGGTGACTGGCGGCAAAACTGACCGCACGGCGTACCGATTTCACCCCTGCTTTATGACCGAAGACACGTAACTTGCCCTGGCGTTTAGCCCAACGCCCATTGCCGTCCATAATGATCGCGACATGACGTGGCCCATGAGCAGAAAGATTAGCTTCTTGTTGGTTTGCGGACGACATAACTCGTACTTATTTCCTCGGTAGAAACACCACAGCCTTGCCGGAATATCGGACCTTACGCGCAAAAAAAGCCGTGTGCCTGACACAGCTTTTCAGTCTGCCTGCCTGATGCCCCAAGGAGCTCCCGGCAAAGATTGGCGTAAGTTTTCCCCGTCTTCTGGCTTGGCACTGCCCTATTGGCCGCGTTTGTCAGGTAAAAAGGGCTGCCAATCCGGCCATTATTCAACGGTATAACCGGTGATTATGGCGCAGACTATAACACCTCCGTGAAGCCTGAACAAACGGCCACACGGCGGCCTGGCGAGTTTACCAGCAAATTCAGACAATGTAGCAGAGCCGAATTTACCCACGGTATAACCCGCTCAAGTGATTAAACCCGCAGGTTACGAATCAGACCGCCAGCCACCTCACGCGCCTGACGATCGATCTCCAGCACCATCTCAATGCTGGTGGGCTCCGCCAGCGCCATACATTCAACAACCTTTTGGTTCACGGCTGAAATATCAGTAAAACGAATTTGTTGCTGCAAAAATGCCGCTACGGCAATTTCATTGGCCGCGTTGAGTGCGGTAGTCGCCGCCTGGCCTGCGTCGAAGGCTTCGATCGCCAAATACAGGCAAGGATAGCGCTCACGTTCCGGCTCAGAGAAGGTCAGCGCCCCGATACGGCAGAAATCGAGCGCTGCCACCCCGGAGTGGACCCTTTGCGGATAAGCCATGGCATGGGCGATAGGCGTGCGCATATCCGGCGTACCCAGTTGGGCCAGCACGCTACCATCAGCATAGCGCACCATGGAGTGGATCACCGACTGCGGATGGAGGATCACTTCCATCTGCTCTGCCGAGGCGTTGAACAGCCAGCGAGCCTCGATATACTCCAGCCCCTTGTTCATCATGGTGGCGGAATCTACCGAGATTTTGCGCCCCATCGACCAGTTGGGATGCGCACAGGCCTGATCCGGCGTCATAGTGGCGAACTGTTCCATCGGCGTGGTACGGAACGGGCCACCGGAACCGGTCAGCACGATGCGCGAAACGCCGTGGGCTTCCAGCGAGCTATACCCCAGTTGGCGTTGGATGCTTTCTGGCAGGCTCTGGAAGATAGCGTTGTGCTCGCTGTCCAACGGCAGCAGCTGTGCCTGGCTCTTTTGCACCGCGTCCATAAACAAGCGGCCACAGGTGACCAGAGACTCTTTGTTCGCCAGCAGCACCTGCTTACCGGCACGAATAGCGGCCAAGGTGGGCAACAGCCCAGCGGCCCCGACAATGGCGGCCGTCACCTGGTCGACATCGTCTAATGCGGCCAGCTCGCAGGCTGCCTTTTCACCTGCCAACACGTCGGTTTTCACACCGTTTTCTGCCAACACGGCGCGTAACTCATTGGCGGCCTGCTCATCGGCCATTGCCGCATAGCTCGGGCGGAACTCTATGCACTGCTGCGCCATGACCGCCACATTACGGCCAGCTACCAGTGCCTTGATCGCGAAAAGGTCGGGATTTTCCCTGACCACGGCCAGGGTGCTGGTGCCCACGGAACCGGTGGAACCCAGAATTGTCAGTTGCTTCATGAGATCGCTCTGAATCTACTGCGTGATGAGATCGGAAGTACACCACAGTGTAACTTGCATCACGGCTGGTTTACGCTTTGTGCGTACGATAAAACGAGATCTGCACCACAAAAAATAAAGCGCCGCCAAGGCGACGCTCTATTTCAAGGCGATGGAGATTAGAAATCCATCAGTTCTTTTTCTTTATCGGCCAATGCCGCATCAAGCAGTTTGATGTAGGCATCGGTCATTTTCTGGATGTCGTCTTGTGAACGGCGATCTTCATCTTCGCTGATTTCTTTGTCTTTCAGCAGTGCCTTCACTTTATCGTTGGCATCGCGGCGCACGTTACGCACGGCCACACGGCCCTGCTCGGCTTCGCCACGTACGACCTTGATCAGATCCTTACGGCGCTCTTCCGTCAGCGGAGGAAGCGGAACGCGGATCACGGTGCCAGCCGAGCTTGGGTTCAGGCCCAGATCGGAAGACATAATGGCTTTTTCTACTGCCTGGCCCAGAGAACGGTCAAACAGGTTGATCGCCAGCGTACGGGAATCTTCTACCGTGACGTTGGCCAGTTGGCGCAGCGGCGTTGCTGCACCGTAGTATTCCACCATGATGCCGTCCAGGATGCTTGGAGAAGCACGGCCAGTACGGATCTTGCTGATTTGGTTTTTGAATGCTTCGACGCTTTTTTCCATGCGTGAATCAGCATCTTTTCTGATTTCATTAATCACGTTGCGAACCCTTGGAAGCTGGTTACTTGGCAGGCTGTACTGAAAAGTATAGCCCGTGAATTTTACTTATCAGAAGCACACAACGCCTGGCGTTACCCGCTCCTGCGAAATTTGGCCAAACAGCCGTTATTTGGTGATCAGAGTACCTTCGTTCTCACCCATCACCACGCGACGCAGTGCGCCCGGCTTGTTCATGTTGAATACGCGGATCGGCAAGCCATGATCGCGGGCCAGCGTAAACGCCGCCAGATCCATCACTTTTAACTCACGCTCCAACACGTCCTGGTAGGTGATCTGTTCGTACAGCGTTGCGTCCGGGTTTTTCACCGGGTCAGCGGAGTATACACCATCCACTTTAGTCGCTTTCAATACCACATCGGCTTCAATTTCGATGCCGCGCAGGCAGGCCGCAGAATCCGTGGTAAAGAACGGGTTACCCGTACCGGCGGAGAAAATCACCACGCGGTTGTTACGCAGCAGGCTGATCGCCTCTGCCCAGCTGTAGTTGTCACATACGCCATTCAACGGAATGGCTGACATCAGGCGGGCGTTCACATAGGCACGGTGCAGTGCATCACGCATAGCCAGGCCGTTCATCACGGTAGCCAGCATTCCCATGTGGTCGCCCACTACGCGGTTCATGCCGGCTTGTGCCAGGCCTGCACCACGGAAAAGATTGCCACCGCCAATAACTACACCGACCTGGATGCCCAGCTCGACCAGCTCTTTTACTTCCTGAGCCATGCGATCCAAAACGCTAGCGTCGATCCCAAAGCCTTCTGCACCTTGCAGGGCTTCACCACTCAGTTTGAGCAGGATACGCTGATAAACGGGTTTTGCATTGGTTGCCATGGTGTTCTGTCCTAAGAAGCAGTAGTAATAGTATTGGGGTTTTCAACCGATTAGCCTGGGCACGCGGGGCCCACCATCGGCGTTTCTCTGGCTGGATAAAATGGAGCCGCCTCGCGGCGGCTCCATTAACAGCATTAAGACTGTTTGCTCATTGCTGCAACTTCAGCAGCAAAGTCAGCTTCAACTTTCTCGATGCCTTCACCCACTTCAAAGCGGATGAAATTGGTCACGTCAGTGTTGTGCTCTTTCAGCACCTGAGCAACGCTCTTGCTTGGTTCGATCACGAAAGGCTGACCGGTCAGAGAGACTTCGCCGGTGAATTTCTTCATGCGGCCTTCAACCATCTTCTCTGCAATTTCTTTCGGCTTGCCAGACTGCATGGCGATGTCCAACTGAACTTGGTACTCTTTCTCTACCACTTCAGCAGACACGTCTTCAGGCTTGACGAATTCAGGCTTGCTAGCGGCAACGTGCATTGCCAGCTGCTTAACCAGCTCTTCATCCGCGCCTTTGGTAGCGGCAACCAGAACACCGATGCGAGCACCGTGCAGGTAGCTACCCAACACGTCGCCTTCCAGGGAAGCAATGCGGCGAATGTTGATGTTCTCACCGATTTTTGCCACCAGCGCAACGCGCTCTTCTTCGAACTGCGCTTTCAGCACGTCAACGTCAGTGATTTTGCCAGCAAAAGCCGCATCCAACACTTTGTCAGCGAAAGCCTGGAAACCGCCGTCTTTAGCAACGAAGTCGGTCTGGCAGTTAACTTCCACGATCATGCCGAAGTTGCCTTCGATCTTGGTTTTGATCACGCCGTCAGCAGCTACGTTGCCTGCTTTTTTCGCCGCTTTGATCGCGCCAGATTTACGCATGTTCTCGATTGCCAGCTCGATGTCGCCGTTAGATTCGATCAGCGCTTTTTTGCAATCCATCATACCTGCGCTGGTACGCTCACGCAGTTCTTTTACCAGGGCAGCGGTAATATCAGCCATTTCTTTTTCCTCGGTTATCTCGCTCGGAGATAGTTCTCATTCAGATAAGCAAAGGGGGCCCTTAAAGGCCCCCCTAACCAACATATTCAATACCTGGTTAATAAGGGCTTGACCTTATTATTCAGCTTCTACGAAGCTTTCTTCCGCCTGAACGGCCAGATCTTGAGAACGACCTTCACGGATGGCGGCAGAAACGGCGGTCAGGTACAATTTGATTGCACGGATTGCGTCGTCGTTACCAGGGATGATGAAGTCAACGCCGTCTGGATCGGAGTTGGTATCAACGATAGAGAATACCGGGATACCCAGGTTGTTGGCTTCTTTGATCGCGATGTGTTCGTGATCGGCATCGATAACAAACAGAGCGTCTGGCAGACCACCCATGTCCTTGATACCACCCAGGGAGTTTTCCAGCTTGGCCAGTTCACGAGTGCGCATCAGCGCTTCTTTCTTGGTCAGCTTGTCGAAGGTGCCGTCTTGGGACTGGATTTCCAGATCTTTCAAACGTTTGATTGACTGACGAACGGTTTTCCAGTTAGTCAGCATGCCGCCCAACCAGCGATGGTTCACGAAGAACTGATCGCAGCCGTTAGCATATTCTTTTACCGCTTCGCTTGCTGCGCGCTTGGTACCAACGAACAGGATCTTACCTTTACGGGAAGAGATCTTGGTCAGTTCAGCCAAAGCCAGGTTGGCCATTGGTACGGTTTTTTCCAGGTTGATGATGTGAACCTTGTTACGTGCGCCGAAGATGAAAGGCTTCATTTTCGGGTTCCAGTAACGGGTCTGGTGACCAAAGTGTACACCAGCCTGGAGCATGTCGCGCATGGAAACAGTTGCCATGATTAAAACCTCTATTAGAGTTGATTGGGGTTATGCCTCCACGTATCCCATAACGCCGACCCGGACAATGACGTGAGTCATCTCAAGGCACCCCGGCGGATGTGTCGATACGTGTGTGTTATTTACACAATGTGAGTGCAGTTGAACTACTTCGGTCATTTCCTCATTGGCACTTAAGGCCGAATGCGGATCTGCCGGCGCGCTTTATACCATAAACCCGCCCCAGACACCAACTTTTGTTGCAGTTGGCCTGGCCCTTCACAAATGAAATTTGGCAGCCTCAAGCCGGGCTGATACCATAACTCAATGCCTTATCTTTCTACCTTGTCGACCATAACGACACCTGCGGACTAACTTTCATGGCAATTTCAATTAAAACACCTGATGACATTCAAAAGATGCGCGTTGCGGGCCGCCTGGCCGCAGAAGTGCTGGAAATCATCGAGCCCCACGTTAAACCCGGCGTCACCACCGGCGAGCTGGACAGGATCTGTCACGAGCATATCACCAATGAACAGCAGGCGATCTCGGCCTGCCTGGGCTACCACGGCTTCCCAAAATCGGTCTGTATCTCGGTGAACGAAGTGGTGTGCCACGGCATCCCAAGTGACGACAAGGTGCTGAAAGACGGGGATATCGTCAATATCGACGTGACCGTGATCAAAGACGGCTTCCACGGCGATACCTCCAAGATGTTCATCGTCGGTAAACCGACCATTCTGGGCGAGCGCCTGTGCCGCATCACCCAGGAAAGCCTGTATCTGGCGTTGAAGATGGTCAAGCCGGGTATCCGCCTGCGCACTCTGGGTAAAGCCATCCAGCAGTTTGTTGAAGCAGAGAAGTTCTCCGTAGTGCGCGAATATTGCGGCCACGGCATCGGCGAAGGTTTCCACGAAGAGCCGCAGGTACTGCATTACGATGCCGATGACGGCGGCGTGGTGCTGCAGGCCGGTATGGCCTTCACCATTGAGCCCATGGTCAACGCCGGTGATTACCGCATCCGCACCATGAAAGACGGCTGGACGGTGAAAACCAAAGATCGCAGCTTGTCGGCACAGTATGAGCATACTATTGTGGTGACTGATAACGGCTGCGAGATAATGACGTTGCGCAAGGATGACACCATCCCCAACATCATTACGCACGAGATGTAAGAACCACAGGGTTCTTGTGACAAGCCGGCCTATGCCGGCTTTTTTTATGGGCGGCGAAACATGTCTGAAAATTATCGTGAGCTAGAGACCCCGGCCGTACCCAATAAGCCGGATGCTCCCAGCACCTATGGCGATGAAGAGATCAATTGCCTGGTCCTCAAACAGCGGCTTGAGCAGTTTCAGCAGTGGCTGGCAGCGGCCTTCAATGCCGGTGCCAGTGCCGAAAGCCTGGTAGCGGCGCGCAGCAAGTTTATCGATCGGCTATTGCGGCGGCTGTGGCTGTTTTACGGCTTTGACACTATCCCCGAAACGGCGCTGCTGGCCGTCGGCGGCTACGGCCGTGGTGAACTGCACCCGCTGTCTGATATCGACGTGCTGGTGCTCAGCCAGACTCGCCTGAACGATGAACAGGCCGCTCGCGTCGGTGAATTCATTACCCTGCTGTGGGATCTCAAGCTGGAAGTCGGCCACAGCGTGCGCACGCTGGAAGAGTGCCTGCTGGAAGGCTTGGCGGACCTGACCGTTGCCACTAACCTGATCGAATCCCGCATGATCTGCGGCGACGTCGCCCTGTTCCTGCAATTGCAAAAGCACATTTTCAGCGACGGCTTCTGGCCTTCGCCCAAATTCTTTGACGCCAAGCTGATCGAGCAGCAACAACGCCACCAGCGCTATCACGGTACCAGCTACAACCTGGAGCCGGATATCAAGAGCAGCCCCGGTGGCCTGCGTGATATTCATACGCTGATGTGGGTGGCCCGCCGCCATTTCGGCGCCACCTCGCTCGATGAGATGGTCGGTTTTGGCTTCCTGACCCAGGCCGAGCGCAACGAATTGAACGAATGCCAAAGCTTCCTGTGGCGTATTCGTTTTGCCCTGCACCTGGCGCTACCGCGTTATGACAACCGCCTGCTGTTCGATCGCCAGCTCAGCGTGGCCCAATTGCTGCGCTACGAGGGGGAAGGCAATGAACCGGTAGAGCACATGATGAAGGATTTCTATCGCATGACGCGCCGCGTCGGCGAGCTGAACCACATGCTGCTACAGCTGTTCGATGAAGCGATCCTGGCATTGGACGCCACGGAGAAGCCGCGCCCGCTGAACGATGATTTTCAACTGCGTGGCGATCTGATCGATTTGCGCGACGAAACGCTGTTTATCCGCCAGCCCGAAGCCATCATGCGCATGTTCTACCTGATGGTACGCAACCGTGAAATCAAAGGTATCTACTCCACCACCGTACGCCAGTTGCGCCATGCGCGCCGCCACCTGAAACAGCCACTGTGCAACATTCCCGAGGCCAGAGAGCTGTTTATGGCCATTCTGCGACATCCAGGCGCGGTCTCACGGGCGTTGGTGCCAATGCATCGCCACAGCGTGCTGTGGGCCTATATGCCGCAATGGGGCAGCATCGTCGGCCAGATGCAGTTCGACCTGTTCCATGCCTATACCGTCGATGAACATACCGTGCGCGTACTGCAAAAGCTGGAAAGCTTCTCCGATGAGGAAACACGCCCACGCCATCCGCTGTGCGTGGAGCTCTATCCTCGCCTGCCTCACCCAGAATTGCTGTTGCTGGCGGCGCTGTTCCACGATATCGCTAAAGGACGCGGCGGCGATCACTCCATTTTAGGCGCCCAAGACGCCTTGGAGTTCGCTGCATTGCATGGCTTGAACTCACGCGAAGCACAGCTGGTTGCCTGGCTGGTACGCTGCCACCTGCTGATGTCGGTTACCGCGCAACGGCGTGATATTCAGGACCCGACCGTGATCCAGCAGTTCAGCAGCGAAGTGCAAAGCGAAACCCGGCTGCGCTACCTGGTTTGCCTGACGGTCGCCGATATCTGTGCCACCAACGAGACCTTGTGGAACAGTTGGAAGCAGAGCCTGTTGCGCGAGCTGTATTTCGCCACCGAGAAGCAACTGCGCCGTGGCATGCAGAACAGCCCGGATCTGCGCGAGCGGGTGCGCCACCATCGTTTACAGGCGCTGGCACTGTTGCGCATGGACAATATCGATGAAGAGGCGCTGCACCATATCTGGAGCCGCTGCCGCGCCGACTATTTCCTGCGCCACTCGCCGAATCAACTCGCCTGGCACGCCCGCCACCTGCTGGCCCATGACTCAACCAAGCCACTGGTGCTGGTCAGCCACCAGGCTACGCGTGGCGGCACCGAGATCTTTATCTGGAGCCCGGATCGCCCTTACCTGTTCGCCGCCGTTGCCGGTGAGCTGGATCGGCGCAATCTCAGCGTGCATGACGCCCAGATCTTCACCAACCGCGACGGCATGGCCATGGACACCTTTATCGTGCTGGAGCCAGATGGCAGCCCGCTGGCCCAGGATCGTCATGCCGCGATCCGCCATGCGCTGGAGCAAGCGATCACCCAGCGAGATTATCAACCGCCGCGCGCTCGGCGTCCGTCGTCCAAGCTACGCCATTTCAGCGTGCCGACCGAGGTCAGCTTCCTGCCAACCCATACCGATCGCCGCAGCTATCTGGAACTGATCGCACTCGATCAGCCCGGCCTGCTGGCGCGCGTGGGTGAAGTTTTCGCCGATCTGGGTCTGTCGCTGCACGGTGCACGTATCTCCACCATCGGTGAACGGGTCGAGGATTTGTTTATTTTGGCCGATGCCGATCGCCGGGCGCTGGATCCGCAAACACGCAGAAAATTAGAACAACGGTTGACAGAGGCACTCAATCCAACCGATAAAATGTGATAAAAGTAACCTTTCGTAAATAAAATCAGGACAGAGAACAGCATGCAGCAATTACAGAACGTTATTGAAAGCGCCTTCGAACGCCGTGCGGACATTACCCCGGCCAACGTAGACACCGTAACGCGTGAAGCGGTAAACCAGGTGATCGCCCTGCTGGACAGCGGCGCCCTGCGCGTTGCCGAGAAGATCGAGGGGCAATGGGTTACCCATCAGTGGCTGAAAAAAGCCGTCCTGCTGTCTTTCCGTATCAACGACAACAAGGTAATGGACGGTGCAGAAACCCGCTATTACGACAAAGTGCCGATGAAATTCGCTGACTATGATGAAGCTCGCTTCCAGAAGGAAGGCTTCCGCGTGGTACCACCGGCAACCGTGCGTCAGGGGGCATTTATCGCTCGTAACACCGTGCTGATGCCTTCTTATGTCAACATCGGCGCTTACGTCGACGAAGGCACCATGGTAGATACCTGGGCCACCGTAGGTTCTTGTGCGCAGATCGGCAAAAACGTTCACCTGTCCGGCGGCGTTGGTATCGGTGGCGTGCTGGAGCCGTTGCAGGCCAACCCAACCATCATCGAAGACAACTGCTTTATCGGCGCGCGTTCAGAAGTGGTTGAAGGCGTGATCGTCGAAGAAGGTTCGGTGATCTCCATGGGCGTGTATCTGGGCCAAAGCACCCGTATCTACGATCGTGAAACTGGCGAAGTGCACTATGGCCGCGTGCCTGCGGGCTCGGTGGTCGTGTCCGGCAACCTGCCTTCCAAAGATGGTTCCTACAGCCTGTATTGCGCAGTAATCGTCAAGAAAGTGGACGCCAAGACCCGTGGCAAAGTCGGGATTAATGAGTTATTGCGCACTATCGACTAAGCTTGAACGGCGGGTGTATCACCCGCCATTTTTTTGCCTTCAATACGCGGGCCGTCACAGTCTGTGACGGGCGTTTTCGCCATACTCTCTGGCAGTGAAATATTCCTGATGTGTTTCGATTTGCAGCTTACAACACTGCATATTGCGCGTTCAGGGGAATATATAGCCCTATGGATTTCAAGCTACAGCTTGAAAGACGACGGGCTTAGTTGATTAAAAGGTGGCGCTAATTATGTATGACAACCTGAAAAGCTTGGGTATCAATCAACCGGAAGATATCGATCGCTATAGCCTGCGTCAGGAGGCCAATAACGACATCCTCAAGATTTACTTCCGCAAAGATAAGGGCGAGTTCTTTGCCAAGAGCGTGAAGTTCAAGTATCCGCGCCAGCGCAAAACCGTGGTGGCAGACAATGCCGGCCAGGGTTACAAAGAGATCCATGAGATCAACCCCAACCTGCGCTACGTGATCGATGAACTGGATCAACTCTGCCAGCGCGATCAGGTGGAAGTGGATCTGAAACGCAAGATCCTCGATGACCTGCAGCATCTGCAAAACGTGGTCACCAACAAGATTGCCGAGATCGAATCCGATCTGGAAAAGCTGACGCGCGGTAAATAACCACCACCATCGACCTAATACTTGTCAGTTTAGGACGATTGGTCGCCCCTCACCCCTGCCCTCTCCCGCTGTAGAGTCCAGGGATCTCTTAAACAAAGAGATTGGGAGAGGGAGCGAGCCCGGAGTCACAGGCAGGTACAGGTGTTAACTTGTGGCACGTTCAGTCCCCTCTCCCTGTGGGAGAGGGTTAGGGTGAGGGGGGTCACATTTTGCCGGTTTTCCGTGTGATAGGGTAAATCGGTAATCGATAGGGTAGTTACTGCTCCGGCAGGCAAAACCTAATTCTTTAACGCTTGCTGGCTGCGGCCTTGAGTGCTTAAGGGATTAGGTTTTTTTTTGTTTTATCTTCACCACAGGAGATAGCAGGAATAAAGTCGTGCCTGGCTGCTCGCCACCAGGCATCGAGAGGCTATTTCAACAAGGCGCCCCACTGCTCTACCCACGGGCAGGAAACCACTTCCGGTTCAGGTTGCTCGATCGCATCGATCTCCAGTACATCACCTACACGCGTCGCCCCCTGCTCTTGCAGCAAAGCATCAAAGGTACGCCCGGCACCGCAGAAGTTGTCATAGCTGCTATCGCCCAGAGCAATCAAGCCATAACGCAGCTCCGGCTGATAGCCCACCTGGTCGCGGATAGCCTGGAACAGCGGTGCAATACTGTCAGGCAAGTCCCCTTGCCCGGTGGTGGAAGTCACGACCAGCGCATAATGCTGGCGGTAAAACTGCCACTCTGCCAGCGTCCCTTCCTCAAACACTTTGGCCTCATGGCCCTGTTGTTGCAGGATATTTTCTGCCTCTTCCGCCACTAACAAAGAGTTACCGTAGACCGTTCCAACGAAAATGCCGACCTGAGCCATCGTTGCTGCTCCCTTATGACCGTTAAAAAATGATTAGCTATCCTGACCGTTAGCCTGCTGAAACTCAAGTTCTGGCAGCACGTTATGCCAGCCAAATTGTGACATGACACCTTGCCAATCAGCTTCCCAGGGCGCGGAAATATGCAGCGGTTGGCCGCTCACCGGATGAGTAAGTTGAAGATGGCTGGCGTGCAGCATCAGGCGTGAACAACCAAAATGTTCGGCCATCCCACGGTTTTGCCGCAAATCACCGTGAGCGGTATCACCAATAATCGGATGGCGCAGATGCACCATATGACGGCGCAGCTGATGCTTACGCCCAGTCTCTGGTTTCAGCTCAACCAGGCTATAGCGCGAGGTGTCATAGCGGCCAATCGAAACCGGCATCTCTACCGTTGCCAAGGGTTGATAATGGCTTACCGCCGGTTTTGGACCTTTGTCCGGGTTGGCATGTTTATCCGCCAACTTATCCAGCTCTTCCGTCAGCGCATAATCAACGGTGCCCCCCTCTAAAACATAGCCCCGCACCACCGCGTGATAGGTTTTCTGTACCTGATGCAATTCAAACTGTTGCGACAATAACCGAGCCACATCGCTGGACAACGCCATCAGCAATACACCGGAAGTAGGACGATCCAGACGGTGTACGGTAAATACGTGCTGGCCAATCTGATCGCGCACGGTTTGCATTACAAACCTCGTCTCGTGACGATCCAGCCAGCTACGATGCACCAGCCAACCTGAGGGTTTGTTAACGGCGATCAGATGTTCGTCCTGGTACAACACCTTCATAGAGTGATTTTTTCCATAGATTAATCATGCATTTTATCTCCTCCCCCCTGCAAGCTGCAGCCTGCTGGCCAGTTTGCAGGGGGAGAAAATAGGTAATTGATTGATTCTATCGTCAAACATAAATAATGACGAAACGAAAATCCCGTTTGGCGCTCTCGTTTTTGCCCCACGGGTCAGTAGTGCCTACACTGTACAAAAAGTAGCAAGGAGAGATAACATTGAATTGGAATATAACGCTTTTGATAACCCCCCTTTTACTGTCTATGTGCGGCATTCTGTTTTCACCCCAGTTGGCAATGGCCTGTACTCGCGCGGTCTACCACGGCGAAGATAACCTGGTGATCACCGGCCGCACTATGGACTGGAAAGAACAGTTGCACTCTGACCTGTGGATTTTCCCACAAGGAATGGAGCGCAGTGGTAATGCAGGCAGCAACTCAATCAAATGGACATCCAAATACGGCAGCGTCGTGACTTCCGCCTATGGTGTTGCAACCACCGATGGGATGAATGAAAAAGGCCTGGTAGCCAATATGTTGTGGTTGGTTGAATCTCAATACCCGGCATTCGATGGCCAGCAGCCAACCTTATCATTGGCAGCATGGGCACAGTATGCATTGGATAACTTCGCCACGGTGCAAGAAGCGGTTAACGCACTGGAAAAATCCCCCTTTATCGTAGTAACCGGCGGTGTGCCTGGCCAGGAACGTTTGGCCTCCCTTCATTTGTCGTTGTCCGATGCCAGTGGGGACAGTGCCATTTTCGAATACATTAACGGCAAATTAGTGATTCACCATAGCCGCGACTATCAGGTCCTGACCAATTCCCCTACCTTCGAGCAGCAGTTGGCCATCACCAAGTACTGGCAAGGGATTGGGGGTAACGTCATGCTGCCTGGCACAAACCGTGCTGCCGACCGTTTTGTACGCGCACAGTTTTATATCAACGCTATCCCGAAATATCATCAGGCCAGGCTGGCAGCCTCTAGCGTGCTGAGCGTTATGCGCAATGTTTCTGTGCCCTTTGGCATCACGACCCCTGAAGAACCCAATATTTCTTCCACTCGTTGGCGCACCTTGGCCGATCAAAAGAACAAGCTGTATTACTTTGAATCAGCACTGGGCAGCAGTACTTTTTGGGTAGACCTGAAACGGGTCGACTTTGCTGCTGGCGCTCCGGTTAAAAAGCTGGCGCTGGGTAAAGATGAGATGGCAGATTTTACCGGTGAGGTTTCCGCTGAGTTTAAAACCAGCCCTCCCTTTGAATTCCTTGCTGCCGACGTCATAGATAACGGCTGAGCCCGATCGATGTTGACTGGTGGCCCCCCGCCACCAGTCCTCCCTTTGTATTCATCAGTCAAGAATACTTATTCAGTCACATTCTCACAAAAATTGACTAAAATTTAATCATTTGTGCATTTGCTAAGTTCCTTCCTCCTGTTACGCTGATGTTCACTCTTCAAACTCCGGACCATTGTTGCTTATCGATAAAATAGAGTAGATCTGAACGTTCCAGGTAAACACCGATATGGCATTAAAATAACCGGCAGAAAAAAGAGAACACCATAATAGGGAGAGAAAACATGAGCGTTGAACGAGAATATTTGTTGCCAGCAATCTGGGTACGTGAACACCTGGTCCAGGTCCCGCTGAATTGGTTCAATAACAAGGATACCCGCACCATTGAGATCTTTGCCCGTGAGTTGGTTGACCCGTTACGCCGTGATGAACAACTCCCTTGCCTGCTGTTTTTACAAGGTGGTCCCGGAGGAAAAAGCCCACGCCCTACGGCACGCAGCAGTTGGATTGCCGAAGCCCTCAAAAGTTATCGGGTGATCCTGCTCGATCAGCGTGGCACCGGGCGCAGTAGCCGCATTGAAGGCAAGAGTCTGGCCGGGCTAACCGCCCACCAGGCAGCAGATTACCTGGCCTGCTTCCGCGCCGACTCGATAGTGAGCGATGCCGAATATCTGCGTAAAAACTGCTTTGGCGATCGCCCGTGGAGCACGCTGGGGCAAAGCTATGGCGGCTTTATCACGCTGACCTATCTTTCTCAGGCTCCGGAAGGTCTACACTGCTGCTTTATGACCGGCGGCCTGGCCAGCCTGCAGCCCGATGCCGATGAAGTCTACGCTCATACCTATCCGCAGGTGATCGCCAAAAATCGCATCTTCTATCAGCGTTACCCACATCTGGAGCCGCTGCTTGGCCAGATTGCCGACAAGCTGGAGCAGGAAGAGGTGTTGTTACCCGATGGCGACCGGTTGACCGTACGCCGCCTGCAAAGCCTGGGGATCGATCTTGGCATGAGTGAAGGTTACGAACGGCTACTTTGGCTGTTTGACGAAGCCTTTAACCCAGACGGTGAATTCAGCGACACCTTCCTGTCGCAGGTGATGGCGTTGACCAGTTACGCGGAGAATCCGCTGTTTGCCGCGCTGCATGAAAGTATTTACGCGCAGGATAAGGCCACCAACTGGGCCGCCGAGCGGCAACGGGGCAACTTCAATGCTTTCGCCGAGGATCGGCGTCCGCTCTACCTGACCGGGGAAATGATCTATCCCTGGATGTTCACCGAGATCGCCGCTCTGCGCCCCTTCAATGAGCCCGCCAAGCTGCTGGCCGATCGCCGCGTGTGGTCACCGCTGTATAACAGCGATCGCCTGCTCGACAATCAGGTACCGGTATTTGCCGCCATTTATTTCAGCGATATGTATGTCGATTTGAAGCTCTCGCTGGCGACGGCGCAACAGGTGGGTAATTTGACGCCGTGGATCACCAACGAGTATGAGCATAACGGCTTACGCGTTGGTAATGTTTTTGGTCATTTGCAGACAATGGCGCAGAAAGCGGGCATTTACGCCCCCTCATCCCAATCCTCTTTCGCAAGGATAGCGAGCTGATGGGCCCTGCTCTTTTGGAAGTAAAGCGATAATCTCAAGCAAACTCTAAAGCTGTTTTGGAAGTAGAAGCAAACTCAATAACCTTCTTTATCCAAGGTAAGTCACTACCATTTCAAACACGCTCGATCTGTCCCCTCTCCCTGTGGGAGAGGGTTAGGGTGAGGGGAGAGGTATCTTAGTTCACCAACTCAATGGTGATCAGGCGGCTATCGGCCCGCCCATGATCGTCCACCGCCCGGATGCGATACTGGCCATTGTTGACTGGCCGCCAATCGATGGCGGTTTTACTGGCGCTGCTGCCTAGATAAATATCATCGACAAACCAATACACCGTTTTACTGTCCGCGTCCGTCACCGCATTGAAGGAGATTTTGTCACGCCCCTGTTGAGATTGCCGCAAGGTATAGGTGGTATTTTTCAGCGGCGAGGTAATGCGCGGCGGGCTGCCACCGATCGCCACCGCATTATCCTTGCAATGGTTTACCGGCGGAGCCCGCTTGGGTAATCCAGCCTGCGCAAACACGTTAGCCAGATCGGAAGGCCAGAACTCAAACACTTCGGTACGGGTTTGTGTTTCATCATACGGCGGGCAGGCCACCTCACCGCTGTTAATATCCAGCACCACCGGACGATAGACGGTATCGACCTTGATCGGCGACTTGCCGGGGATAAACCAGGTTTTGCCTTTCTGCTGGCACCATTGCGTCGGCAGGTTGCCGCTGGCCAGGCAAATATCCACCCGCTTCAACTGTTTCGGGAAGGGGTGTTTCGGCTCCTGCAAGGCCGGATAGCTGGCGTTAATGCTGTCGATAATATTGAAAAATAGCGGGGCTGCCGCATCGGCCCCCACAAACACGTTGTTGCCTCTGCTGTCAAAATTCCCTTCCCATACCACCAGCACGTAAGGCCCGAAGATCCCGACGCTCCAGGCATCGCGGAAGCCCCAGGAGGTCCCGGTTTTCCAATAGACCGGCAGGGATGACGAGCGTTGTGCCAAAGTGTCACCAGGCCGGCGGTGCTGGCGCAATATATCCAGCGTAGTGAAGCTGGCTTCTTCACTAATCAAACGGATTGGTGGCGGATAGGCATCACTCTTTTGCATCCGTAATGGGCGCAATGCGCCCCGGTTGGCCAACAGCGCATACAGCTTCGCCAGTTCCTGGGCTGTGATTTCACCGCCCCCCAACACCAGCGACAACCCATAATGGTTTTCACTGGCCAGGTTGGCGATGCCGGACAGGCTTAAAAACTGATAAAACGTCGGCTGCCGTAGCTGGGAGGCCACGTACACCGCTGGAATATTACGGCTGAAATTCAACGCGTCTGTCGCCGTTACCGGCCCCAGGAAACGTCGGTCAAAGTTTTCTGGCGCATAGGCGCCAAAGGACGAAGGCACGTCCTTGAGGATGGTCATCGGATGCAGCACGCCCTGCTCCATCCCCAAGGCATAAATAAAGGGCTTGAGAGTCGATCCTGGGGAGCGCTTGGCATTGGTCCCGTTCACCTGCCCCTGGATCTCGCGATTGTAATAATCGGCAGAGCCCACCAGCGCCCTTATCCCCATATCACGGCTGTCCACTAACAGCACCGAGGCATTATGGATCCCCCGGCTCTGGTTACGGACAATAAATGCGTTCACCTGCCTTTCGATCAGCCGCTGGAGCCCGGCATCCAACGTGGTATCTACACGGGTATCCAACTGCACTAACTGCTGGGTCTGTTGGCGCAACTGTTCGATAAAGTGTGGAGCAATGTACGGCATCCGTTCTGGCTGGCGCAGTGCCAAAGGGAGTTGAAACAGGGCACGCTGACTGCTGTCGGTGCTATACACACCTTGCCAGCGTTGAAACAGGCGGTTACGGGCCTGCGTCAGGGCTTGCCCCAACACGCCGGTTTTAGGGTCGATACGATAGCTGGGTGACTGCGGCAACACCGAGAGCGTCAGCGCCTCCGGCAAGGTGAGATCCTGCGGTGCCTTGGCAAAATAGATCAGGCTGGCCGCACCGATGCTTTCAATATTGCGGCCATAGGGGGCGTAATTGAGATAGGCTTCCAGAATATCGTGCTTGGAATAGCTGAGTTCTAACTGAACGGCCCGCAGTACCTGCATCAGTTTACCGCCAGGTGTACGGGTATTCAGATGCCAATGCATGCGCGCCAACTGCATGGTGATGGTCGAACCGCCCTGCATTTTGCCACCGGCTACGTAGCTGCGCCAAAAGCCACGCAGCAGGCTGACGGGGTTAAATCCGGGGTTGTAATAGAACCAGCGATCTTCATGCAGCAAAATACCCTGCACCGCCAGCGGCGAAATCTTTTCCAGCGGCGTCCACAGGCGATAGCGATCGTCATTGGCTAACGTGAGGCGCATCAGCGTCCCGTGGCGATCGTAGTAAACCGTGGAGAAGGGCACGCCCTGCGAAAGAGGAGGATGCGGCCACAGCCGCGCTCCTACCAGGCCCAGCGCCAGCAGAAATACCGCCATCAAGATATTTTGCAGCCAGCGTTTTGCCACAGCAGATGCAGGAAGGATTCTCATGGAGTCTCGGTACCCACGAACCCCGCAGCTCAACGCTGCGGGGTATCGCGATGGCTTATTGACTTTCCGCCGGTACAACCACCAGTTTACCGCTGCTGGCAGACATGGCCTGCACTTCACGATCGTACATGGCTTCACCATAAGCCGGAGGGATCACAAAGCTACCGGTGTTGGTTGCTTTAATCTGGTAGACAAACTCCTGCACGTCGGTGCTGGCGCTACCATAGATGATCACTCGGTCTTCACGGATATCGCTGTAATCAGGAGCCCAAGTGGAACCCGAGGCAGCCAGTGGCGACTGCCACCCTGCGTCCGTATTCTCGTTGGCTTCACCGTCTTCACCGGTCGATTCTGGCTCTGGTGCCGTTTGCTGCACCACTTCAAATCCGCCAGGCAGCAGATCGACAATCGCCAGGTTGCTCTGCCCTTCTTTCGAATTGGCGCGGATTTTCAGATGAACGTTGATCTTCTGCCCCAGCGTCACCTGAGTGACAGGTTTACCCTGTTCATCGGTGTAATCACGGGTAATTTCCAAACCGCGAGCAATGGCTTTCTGTGGAGCAGCCAGATCGTAACCAGCCTGAGTGACCACATACCAGGCCAGAGCGTCGGCGCTGTTGGTAAAGCGAATAGCCTTGGCCTCGGCGGTAAACTGACCTTTGGCAAACAGCCCTATCATCTCTGAAATCACCTGCGGATCGACGTTACCTTGCTTGCCAAGCTGCGCAATCGTCAGCGAATCTGTGGCATTGGCCTGCGCCGCCACCTGAGCCGAGTAGCTTTCCAGCGCCAGGATACTCATCGCCGAAGAATAGGTGGTGTAGCGCTCTTCTTTCAACGCCTTGACCATGTTCTCCAGCACCTGCGGAGGGATGGAAGAGACCTTCTCCGGGAAGTGGCGAGCGATCAGATACAGACGCGTTGCGTCCTGCACCAGTGGATCGAAGTAATTCTGCGTCCACCAGCCTTTGTCATAGGCTTTGCTCAGTTGCTTCCAGCTAGGCTCCAGCAAGGCATTAGCCTCATCGTCCATTTTCAGCAGACGGTAAGACGATGCCAGATACAGGGCACTCAGATCGGTTTTCCAGCTGTCTGGATACAGTTTCTGCAACGTATCCTGCACCAAGGCCAGCGAGTTGGTGGTAATTTCGCCCTGCAAGGTCAGCAGGTAGACCGCCCAGGTACGCAGACGCAGATGATACATATCATCATAACGGTTGGCTGCCAGCTCACGCAGCGCGCCGTTGGCATCTTCCAGCATCCCTACCGGCAAGGCATAACCCGCCGCTTTGGCTTCCAGCAGGTATTGCACCACGTATGGCGTGACGAAAGGATCGGTTTCCGGCGATGAACGCCAGGCACCAATGGCCCCGCTGTCGTTCTGGCGGGAACGCAGTACACCGAGCAGGTTTTTCAGCTGTTTGCTGACTTCGGCCTGGCTCAGGCTGCTTTTCATTTCCGGATGCTGGCTTTGCATGATCAGCGGAATGGAACGGCTGACGATCTGCTCAGAACAGTAATACGGATAATCCGCCAGATACTGCGCCAGGCCGTTGGTCAGCACCAACGGGGAGTGAGAGACCGCCGCGCTACGCTGCGCATAGGCATCAAACATCTGCCGCAGATTATCAATATTCTGGCTACTGCCGCTCATGCGGCCCATCACCGTCTGGGTGCGGTAAGGCATTGCCGGACGTACCGAGGTGCTAATGGTACGGCGGCTGGTTTTATCACCATAACGCGCATCAAACACCAGCGGAGCATCACCCAGTGCCGCCTTGGCACGCAGGCGGAAGTTGATCACGCCTTCACGCTTCTCCGCCAATGACAGACTTTGCTCGGCCTTCCCCACCACTTCCAACTGCGGCGGTGGCGTCAACTGCACGGCGATCGCCACAGGTTTACCGTTCAACCCTTCGAGATTATTGCTAACCCCTACGCTGACATCAAACTCATCCCCCGGAGCCACCATGTAAGGCACGTTCGGCGTCATGATGAAGTTGTCACGTACCGTCGCGGAGGTTTGGGCCTTGCCAATTTTGCTTGGCGTAACCGAAATGGCCATCACGCGGATCTTGCCGTTGAAGTAATCCGGCACCGGATAGGTAAACTGCTTCTCGCCGTTGACTTCGGTAATACCAGACCAATAGGCCACCGGCTTGTCGCGCTTGCGTTTGAACGGATTCAGGTTGAGATCCAGCCCTTCACCCGCATCACCGCCCGGTGCCGCCGAAAGCGCCATCAGCTTGCTGAATTCCGGCAGGATCAGATCGAGGATCTGCGAGCTTTCCACGCTCAGCTCACGCTTACGGAAGAAGTACTCCAGCGGATCTTTCAGGCGGTAACGCGCTACCTGCAAGATCCCTTCATCTACGGCAAACAGTGCCACCTGCTGAGGACCATCGGTTTTCACCGTCATCGTCAGGTTTTCACCCGGCTTAATTACCTCAGGTGTTACTATTTCCAGGCCGTTTTGCCGGGCTTTGGTGCTGATTTTAAACGGCATGACGCCATAGCTCAGCGGGCTCATAAAGATCTCGCTGGAGTTCACGTCGCGCACAAACTGCACGTTGATATAACCGTTGCCTTCCATCCCGGCCGGAACCCGGATTTTCTGCACCGAGCTGGTAGTGTCGGTGTGGAACCACTGCCAGGCATAGACACGGTCTTTTTCGATGGTGATCAAACCGCTGCCGGTATAAGGCGCGTTGATCGCCACTTCAATTTCTTCACCCGGCTGATATTCCGCCTGATTCAGTTTCAGCTTCAGTTCGGCATTGCGATCCAGCGAACGGCTGAGGTTGGCATTGCCCGCCACGCTATAGGCGATACGGTTGAGCACCTTGCCCTGTGCATCTTCGATCACCAGGACGAAGTCACCCGGGGTGTCGGTTGCCAAGGTCAGATCGGTGCCCTGCTCGCTCAGCGCCAACGGCTGCTCGGACAACTGCACCTCTTTCATTTTCGACTGGTATTTATAAACGCCAGAATCCTGCTTGGTCAGCACCGAGATGTATTTCTGCTCGATCAACACCTGCTTCAGATCGGCGAGCGCAATCTGTTTCAGAGCAGGATCGACGGCAATCACGTTCAGATTTCGCGCCGAACCCCGGTTGATGTAGCCTAAATCACCGTCTGGCTTCACGCCCACCAGATAGTCATACGGCGATACCAATACACGAGCGGTGGCGGCAACGGAACGTCCACCGCCGGCCACAAAGGCTTCCGACAGCAGTTGCAGCTGATAGGTGGCATCGGCATAGGACTTCAGGTCCAGCGGAATGTTCGCCACGCCCTGCTCGTTGGTAGTGCGGTCTTCCAGTTCAGTTTCAAAACCGTCGCTATTCTGGCGGTTCTCAAAGAAGGCGTAATCCGGGAAGCGATCAAAGCTTGGGTACATTGGCCGCAGCGTCAGCTTCGAGGTAACTCGGCGATCCTGGGCAGGCGTGCCAAACAGGTTCTGCACATCGATGTTCGCCTGCAGCTCAGAAGGTTTTACCCACCCTTGCTGCCGGTTTGGCGTCAACTCCAGCTTCACCTTCAGTTGGTCTGGCTCAAACTCTTTCACGTTGACGGCGGTATGGCCGAGCAAGGTGGAAGTGTCGTTATTCTTGCCAATCAGATACAGGTAGACGTTCCATTCGCCCGTGGGCGCGTTTTCATCGGTGGTGTAACTCAATTCATTGAAACCACTGCCACCGAGAGTCAGCGGCACCGTCGTCATCAATTTGTCGCGCGGATCGCGGATCTCGGCACGCACTGGTACGCCAGCCAGGGCAACGCCCCAATCGGCCGCACGGGTAATCAGACCAATATTGAAGGTATCGCCTGGACGGTACACACCACGATCGGAGAACAGGTAACTGCTCAAAGTGCGTGGATCGATGGGGGTCTCTTCCCCTTCAATATCAAAGCGGGAGAAATCCAGCCCGCGGTCGTTGTAGCGGGTGGTCGGCAAGAAGGACACATCGCCCTCTTTTTCCACCAGGAACATCACCGGCTGGCGTTCGTTGGTATACACGTCCAGCGATGGGAAACGCACGTGACCATTGGCATCGGTCACCTGGCTGAGCAGCGTCACGCCGTTTTTGGCGATCACCGAAACTTTGGCGTTACCGACTGGCGCACCGCTGTGGATAGATTGGACAAACACATCACGCGTTTTATCCTGCGAACGTTTGGCAATAATCCCCAGATCGGTCACGACAACAAAGCGCGAATCCCCCACGCTTGGTGAATCATCCCCTTCCTGCTCGCCCTGATCGCCTTCATCCTCTGCGGCCTGCGTTTTTTTCTTTTCAGGCTGCCATTCCGACAGCGTCAGCAGGAACACGCCGCGATGGGAATCCGTGCTGGTGGACAGGTAACGTGAGAGGTCGATGCCCTTGTAGCTCACTTCACCCGGCCGATCGTTGTTGATGACCGTTTGATATTTAAAGTGTTCGGTAAAATATTCATCGTTAAGCTGGTTGAACTGGGCCGAAGAGTATTCGCTGCTTTTGAATGAGACGATATGTTGCAGCTGGCTTGGGATCACCCGCTTGATATCCAGACGCAGGCCGGGCACGTTACGCGCCGCCACGCTGATTTGCTTGTCGCCATTCACCGACAGCAGAGAACCCTGTGACATAAACTGCAAGGTTTTCGGGAAATCGGGTACTTCGACGATACGGTAGACCTTCTCCGGCATTTTATAGCCGCCCGAAGAGGTCATCAGGTTGGTGATTTCCAGCAGCATAAAGCGGTGAGCCGGTGCGTCAAACTTGAAGCTGAACTGCGGTTGATAGGTCTCTTCCGCTTCATTCAAGGTCAGCGTCAGCGGCGTAGACTGGGCCATCACGTTGTTTTCGATGCTCTCGGTCCCGCCCCACTGATAAAAATCATCCGGTTCGTTACTGGCTTCGGAATCGTTAGGGTTATGCTGCGGCAATAACCAAGCCTTGACCGCACGCCCGGCATCTTTGTCTTTGATCGCATCGCTGAAGGCGACGATCAGCGCACGTTGGCCTTTGGTACCATCGCTATCCACCACCTGAGCACTGGCATCCTTCACCGTGAGGCTATACAGGGTTGGCACCGATACCCAGCCGTCTTTTGATTGAGCGATCTCATTGGCAGACACCACCGACTTGATGCCCTTACCCAGTACCAGATGCACTTTACCACCGTGATCCAGCGCTTTCAGCGGTTCAGAATGCACCCAGGCGTTCAGCTTCTTGGCATCGTAGACCAGGGAGAAATTGAGTTTCTTTTCAGATTTGGCGTTGGCTTCGATCAACCCCATGGCGATCTGCTTTTCAAAGCTGGCCACGTCGACTGGCGCATTGAATTTGACGTTGAAGATAGCGCTACGCTTTTGCGGATCTTGTGGGTCTTGATAATACTCGGCTTGCCCAAGTTGGTAGTCAAAAGCCGGAGCACTAAAGCTGTAGTTGGTATTGGCGAGTTTAATCTGCGGGGCCAGTAACACCGCGGGCTCGAGCTTAACCTCATATTTGCTGCCCATCGGCAATGGGTTTTTCGGCGTGAAGACCAGGGTCCAGGCATTATTCCATTTCCACTGCCCTTCAAGGGCCGGGCTGATGGAGATGCCTTTTTCCACGGCCTTGCCGGCATCGGTCAAGGGTGCCACGGAGTTTCTAAAGGTGAGGGTGACCTGCTGCGGCGCAGATTTCTGCACGGCATAGTTAACCGGCTCAGGATCGGATACCCGCACGCTGGTTTCCTGATACACCATCGGTGCCGGTTCAATCGGCTGTGGCCGATTCAGCCACCAGTGCCATCCGTAGAAAGCACCACCCGCGGCGCACAACAGCACCAGCAACGACAGGCTAATGGCCTTGGGATATTTGTCTACCCCGCCTTCCAGCCGCAGGAAGCCACGCTTCACACCGCCAGATACCGCTGCCCACCAGGCAGGTGCATTCCAGTTCAGGTTGCCCACCACCGGCTTGAACAGCCGCCCCAACAGGCCAAAAATCACGGCCAACAGGCGGAACAGGCCTTTGATCAACGTAAAAGGCAAACGGAGGATAAACTTCAGCAAATCCATGATTGCAGCACCTTTTTAATCCTTGAAAGACACCCAGAGACAAGGTTCCCGACGGAGGAACCTAAGCAGCTAACAGCCTGCACCAATTCCAGAAATCAGTGACAATACCAATACAATAAGAAGAATGGTCATGATCACGCCAAAAGCAAACATGGCCATTTGAAAAGCCAGCGTGCCAATACCGAGCATGACCGCAGCAGAAACCGCGCGCGGGTTTTCCTTACACGCCCCAGCAATAGCGCCCAGGATCACGGCTCCCACCGCCAATACGGCAGTGACGATCTTCAATATCCGATCCACATCATAATGAGGCCGCGAGACCTTTTCGGGGATTTGATGGCCAGCCAATGAGGCCAGCAGTGATTCTTTGATAGCCACCGCTTTGCCCGCAACGAGGCTTTCCAACGTCTGCTGAGGGGCAAATGGACCGGCATAGAAATGCACCATCGCCAATAACAGCGCCAAACCGCCTAGCGCGATCCCCGACCAACCGAATATATTTTGTCTGAGCAAGCGAAACCCTCCCTGGTGACTCGCGGTAATGTGCACATTATCCACTAGTTCCACACGGTGGTGGAAACTCTATTTTAGCCATACCGCGTGAATTGCGCATTGCTACGCATAAATCGGAAATTGCTGGTAAAGCCCACAACAGAGAGGCTAAGCGGGCGCAGCATGCAGCGCCCCTACGGTCGAACATACAGGTCTAATATACAGATCGAACATGCAGGTCTAACTTACAGCGCGATTACAGCTCGATATTGAGCAGTGAATCCAGCTGTTGTAGCAGCAACAGCAGCGGCAGGCAGTTCGGCTGTTTATCCTTTAGCGCTTCTTCAAAATAGGGGGTGATGGCAAAACGCGTTGGTAGTGGCGCATTGGCATCGAGCAGCGCGTGCATCCTTGGCAACAGTATCCACTGCAACCATTCTTCGGCCTGCATGCTGTCGATGCAAAAAGGTTCCGTGCTGGCAAAAGCCTCGGCTTCCGGCGGCGTCAACTGCCACAGCGCCAGATCCCGCATGGACTGTTCAATCGCCTGTAAATTGTGGCGAACCTGGTTGGATATACTCATCGACATTCCCGAACAATTTATCCCCGTCATCTTTCAAGCTGTGGCTAGGCGACAACTTGAAATCTATAGGGTATAGGTATGTAAAATCAGCCTATGGCTGAGAGCCGCAAAGCATAACATTTAAGCCCAAAGCACCCAATTTTATCTGGTGGCGCCACGCCTGGCACGGCACAATACGCGCACCCAAAAATCACACATGATAAAAGACATGCCCGCAACATCACTCAATAAAAATCACGCTACGCCCGGTAAAGCCATGCTGGCTTCGGTTACCGGTTATGCTATGGACGGCTTCGATCTGTTGATACTCGGCTTTATGCTGCCGGTGATCACCACTGAACTGGGTCTTACCTCATCACAAGCCGGTTCGCTGGTGACCTGGACATTGATCGGCGCAGTGTTTGGCGGCGTGATCTTCGGCCATCTCAGCGACCGTTTTGGCCGCATCCGCGTGCTGACCATCACTATCCTGATGTTTTCGCTGTTTACCGGCCTGTGCGCCGTTGCCGTCGGCTACTGGGACTTGCTGGCCTATCGCACCCTGGCCGGGATTGGGCTGGGTGGCGAATTCGGTATTGGTATGGCGTTGATCGCCGAAGCCTGGCCCGCAGAGAAGCGCAACCGCGCCTCGGCCTATGTGGGTATGGGTTGGCAGCTTGGCGTGCTTGCAGCGGCCTTCCTCACCCCGCTGCTGCTGCCTTATATCGGCTGGCGTGGCATGTTCCTGGTGGGCCTGCTGCCGGCGCTGGTTTCCTTCCTTATTCGCCGAACCATGGGCGAACCTAAAGAGTTTACGCAGCAAAAAACCAGCGAACAGCAACTCTCCTTTACTCAACGATTAAAGCTGCTATTTAAAGATCGCGCCACCAGCAAGGCCAGCCTAGGGATCTTTATCCTCTGCTCGGTGCAGAACTTTGGCTATTACGGGCTGATGATCTGGATGCCGACCTATCTGGCCAAAAACTTTGGATTCTCGCTGACCAAATCTGGCGTCTGGACGGGAGTCACGGTGATCGGCATGACCTTCGGTATCTGGCTGTTCGGCGTATTGGCCGACCGCTTTCCCCGTTGGATCATCTTTGTCATTTATCAGGTTGGCGCCGTGGTGATGGTCATAAGCTATGCGCAACTCACCGATCCGATGCTGATGCTGTTTGCGGGTGCTCTGATGGGGGTGTTCGTTAACGGAATGATTGGCGGCTACGGCGCGCTGATTTCTGACACCTACCCGGTACAGGCTCGCGCCACGGCGCAGAATATCCTGTTCAACCTGGGCCGTGGCGTCGGTGGGCTGGGGCCATTGGTGATCGGTGCGCTGGTCACTCAGGTTTCCTTTACCGCTGCGATCAGCCTGCTGGCCGCTATTTACCTGTTGGATATTTTCGCCACGCTGTTCCTGCTACCGAAGAAACAAAGCACGGGCGATACGTTGGGGGCAATCGGGTAAACCTTGAAGGGGGGAAGTCAGGCAGAATTTGCTGTCTGGCTTTGTTCCAGACAAAAAGTTGGGGGCACTGCGTTAACAGTGCCCCCGGTTCGTTTTATAGCTAATCCCGCTACAAGTGTGCTCCCTGCTCAATCCCTGAAAACTTTTCCTTTCGGCCATCCTGACCAAAACAATCCTTCGCAAAATCCTATAGCATCGTCCTGACGCGGTTCCTCGGCCTTCCTGACCCACCAACAATCCTGTGTTGGCTCTCTATCTCCGTCCTGGAGGTGTCCTTGGTTTCAATCCTGAAACATCCTGTGTATCATCCTGATACCAATCCTTTTCACTCTTCCTGAGTGCATCCCTTTCTTCTTCCTGAAGCTGCATCATCCTGACGCTTTCCTGCTCCATCCGGCTTCCTTCCGGTAGACATAAGATCGCTTATTTCCTTCCCGTTAACAAGGGCATGTAGGACGGATTACGGTAAATTTGACTTAACCTACATCGTCAAAAATACATAACAAACTGATATATATAATTAATAATTAAAAAAAGGCTAACTAAAGTGAAAAATTAAAAGCGATCTCTCACAGCTTTTGTAAGAGATCTCGCACACGCACTAAAGGTAAATTAGTCGATTAATTAACTCTGGGGCGTAAAGCATCGAGAAAATCTTCTAAACAGGCGGCTAATAGCGTGCGTTTTTTGCTACCAAATTGCTCAAGCAGCACGTTGCCGCTGACATTACACAGCGACACCACCGTCATTTCCGATTCTGTGGTCGCCAGGAATAACGTAGGCGAGAGCTTAAGGCGTTTTTGCGTCACCAGATGCCCAATCAGATTCTCCTGCAGCCGAATAAAGTCGTCTTCACTCCAGACCTGCAATAGCGTCAACGGATGCTCGCCAAACTCCGCACTCATATCACCGGCATACTGTTGGGTATAGAAGATGTGGATATCCGGCTGTAGTTGCAGTTCCAGCGCCTGCTCCACCTTTTCCAGGCTAGCCGTTGGCGTAAAAGGCTGCGGCAGCCACAGCACCGTATCATCGCGATTTTCGACAATACAGGGGGAAGCCACGCCGTACAGTTCCTGGCTAGCCGGGGCATGGCCATACTGCTGCTGCCATTTGTCGACATAGCGCTGGGTAAATTCACGCAGGGCGTGCGATACATCATGGTCCATATTTTTTCTCGCATACGGTAAACTGGTGCCTATTGTACCTATCTAAGACCAAGGTGACAGCTCATGTCCTCCTATCAAGATCATCAGGCTCTGGCGGCACTGACGCTGGGCAAGCCAACCGCATACCGTGACTACTACGATGCCTCACTGTTACAAGCTGTTCCTCGCAGCATGAACCGCGAGCCGCTGGGGCTTTATCCCGATAGCCTGCCGTTCCACGGTGCCGATATCTGGACGCTGTATGAACTGTCCTGGCTCAATGCCAAGGGGCTGCCGCAGGTCGCGGTGGGAGAAATCAGCCTGAATGCCAACAGCATCAACCTGATTGAGTCCAAAAGCTTCAAGCTCTATCTCAACAGCTTTAACCAAACCCACTTCCCGGACTGGGAAGCGGTACGCTCTACGCTGCAACGCGATCTCGCCGCCTGCGCGCAAGGGGATGTCAGCGTGAGCCTGTTCAGCGTCGATCGGCTTGAAGGCAGCCCAATCGCCCGGTTGGAGGGCGAATGCCTTGATCAGCAAGACATCAGCATTGATAACTACGAGTTCGATACGGGCTACCTGGAAGGCGCAGCCGGTAGCCAAATCGTAGAGGAAACGCTGGTCAGCCATCTGCTGAAGTCCAACTGCCTGATCACCAACCAGCCCGATTGGGGCTCGGTGCAAATCCACTATCGCGGTCCGCAGATCAACCGTGAGGCCCTGCTACGCTATCTGGTTTCGTTCCGCCATCACAACGAATTCCATGAGCAATGCGTTGAGCGGATCTTTAACGATCTGCTGCGTTTCTGCCAGCCGCAACAATTGAGCGTTTATGCCCGCTATACCCGGCGCGGTGGTCTGGATATCAACCCTTGGCGCAGCAATGTGGCGTTCGAACCGGCGCATGGCCGTCTGGCTCGCCAATAATGCTCAACAACTGAGCTAACAGGCGGTTTGTATTGGTAAAAATCCGGAGACGGCGGTAAGGTTAAATCAAGAGTGCCCGCTTTTTGCTCAGGCATTCCAGTAGGCAATACAAAATTCTTACCGCCGTGCATAGAGACAGGTAAGGATTATTATCGCCCTGTTTATGGGCGCAAAGGAGTTACCTTGATTACACATATCAGCCCACTTGGCGCTATGGATTTGTTGTCGCAGCTGGAAGTAGACATGCTGAAGCGTACCGCCAGCAGCGACCTGTACCGTTTGTTCCGCAACTGCTCCCTGGCGGTGTTAAATTCCGGTAGCCAGACCGACAACAGCAAACAGCTACTGTCGCGTTACGAAAACTTTGATATCAACGTGCTGCGCCGTGAACGCGGCGTAAAACTGGAGCTGGTGAACCCGCCAGAAGAGGCTTTCGTTGATGGCCGCATTATTCGTTCACTGCAGGCCAACCTGTTTGCGGTGCTGCGCGATATCTTGTTTGTCCACGGCCAAATTGACAGCGCCGAACGTTTCCAACACCTGAATTCGGAAGACTCCATTCATATCACCAATCTGGTGTTCTCCATCCTGCGTAATGCCCGCACGCTGCACCTCGACGAAGACCCGAATATGGTGGTGTGCTGGGGTGGCCACTCGATCAATGAAAACGAATATCTGTATGCCCGTAAAGTCGGTAGCCAGTTGGGCCTGCGCGAGCTGAATATCTGTACCGGCTGTGGGCCAGGGGCGATGGAAGCGCCAATGAAAGGGGCCGCCGTCGGCCATGCGCAGCAGCGTTACCACAATAGCCGCTTTATCGGTATGACCGAACCTTCCATCATTGCCGCCGAGCCGCCGAATCCGCTGGTTAACGAACTGGTGATCATGCCAGATATCGAAAAACGTCTGGAAGCCTTTGTGCGTATCGCACACGGCATCATCATTTTCCCTGGTGGGGTCGGTACGGCGGAAGAACTGCTGTATCTGTTGGGCATTCTGATGAATCCGGAAAACAGCGAACAGGTCCTGCCGCTGATCCTCACCGGGCCAAAAGAGAGCGCCGATTACTTCCGCGTGTTGGACGAATTCATCATGAATACGCTGGGCGAGGAAGCACGCCGTCACTACACCATCATCATCGACGATCCGGCCGAAGTGGCCCGTCAGATGAAGAAGGCCATGCCGCTGGTGAAAGAAAATCGCCGTAATACCGGTGATGCCTACAGCTTTAACTGGTCGATGCGTATTGCACCGGACCTGCAGCTCCCCTTCGAGCCAAGCCATGAAAACATGGCCAACCTCAACCTGTACCCGAATCAACCTGCAGAACAGTTGGCTGCGGCCCTGCGCCGTGCATTCTCAGGGATCGTGGCGGGCAATGTGAAGGAGAACGGCATTCATGCCATCGAACAGTTCGGCCCTTATAAGCTGCATGGCGATCCGTTGATGATGAAGCAGATGGACAGCCTGTTGCAGGGCTTTGTCGCCCAGCACAGGATGAAACTGCCGGGTACCGCCTACGTACCTTGCTACGAGATTGTAGCCTGATCATCACCTCTGGGCGGCGTCATAGCCGCCCTTATTTTCTGACGTTGTTGTCTTGCCTATGCCTATACATTTACTGATTGTCGATGCTCTGAACCTAATCCGCCGCATTCATGCGGTGCAGGGCTCCCCTTGTGTCAACGCTTGCAAGCATGCGCTACAGCAGTTGATTCAACACAGCCAACCCACCCACGCCGTGGCGGTGTTCGACGAAGACGACCGTAGCGAGAGCTGGCGCCATCAAATTCTGCCCGATTACAAAGCCGGACGTTCCCCGATGCCGGAAAACCTGCATCAGGAAATGCCGCAGCTACGCGAAGCGTTTGCCGAGCTTGGGGTGGCCAGTTGGCATTCTGCAGGCAATGAGGCGGACGATCTGGCTGCGACCCTGACGGCCAAAATTGCCGCTGGCGGGCACCAGGTGACGATTGTCTCTACCGACAAAGGCTACTGCCAGCTGCTGGCACCCAGCGTACAGATCCGAGATTACTTCCAGAAACGCTGGTTGGATATGCCGTTTGTGCAACAAGAGTTTGGCGTGTTACCGCAACAGCTCACGGATTATTGGGGGCTGGCAGGCATTGGTAGCAGCAAGATCCCAGGCGTTGCCGGTATCGGGCCAAAAACGGCAGTATTGCTACTGCAACAGATGGGGAGTCTGGATGGTCTGTATCAACACCTGGAGCAGGTGCCGGAGAAGTGGCACAGCAAACTGTTAGAGCACCGCGAACTGGCCTATATCAGCAAACAGGTCGCCACTTTGCGTACCGATTTGACGCTGGACGGCAATCTGCAACAGTTACGTTTGCCAATAAACTAAGGGCGCTGCCAGCAGCAACGCCCCTATGCCTTACTCGCGCTCGTCGCGGCGACCGGGAATGGCCGACCACATGCGGCGCACGTGTACGGTGATCTCTTCACGATCGTGGTACAACTGCTTAGCGTGGATCTCTGCGCTAATCCCCTCGTTGGCCAAGGCTTCGTGGATACTTTGCAGGTTCTGCGACACCTCTTCGTAACGCTTCTTCATCGGCAGCTTCAGGTTAAAGATCGCCTCACGGCACCAGCCTTTGAGCAACCATTGGATCATCAGGCTGGTGACTTTTGCCGGTTTCTCCACCATATCGCACACTACCCAGTAGTTTTTGCTGGTGGTCGGTTCAAAGCGGAAGCCGTCGACACGGTGATGGGTCACCTGCCCGGTATCCATCAGGCTCTGGGCCATTGGGCCGTTGTCCACCGAATGCACCATCATGCTGCGTTTGACCAACTGATAGGTCCAGCCGCCAGGGCAAGCCCCCAGATCGACCGCAAACATTCCGCTGCCTAAACGCTCATCCCATTCGTCTGCCGGGATGAATACGTGGAAAGCCTCTTCCAGCTTCAGCGTAGAGCGGCTTGGCGCATCGGACGGGAACTTCAGCCGTGGGATCCCCATATAGAAAGGGGAGTTGTTGTTGCTGTAGGAATACCCCACGTAGCAACAGCCCGGCGCGATAAAGAACACGTGTACCACCGGGCGAGAGGGATTCTCACGCGCCATCAGCACTTTCTGCTCACGCAATGCGCCGCGCAGCGGCACAGTCAGCTTGCGGCAGAACTTCAGCAGCTCTTTGCTTTCGTTGGTATCTGGCACTTCGACCCGTAATTCACCCCCGCGGTCGACCACGCCCATCAGCATGCCGACAATCGGTGAAACCCGATCTTCCGGCGGCAAATCACGCAGCAGTTCTCCTACCACCAACATCTGGCGGGCAAAGATCAGCTCACGAAACGGAATTTCTTTCGCCAGGCGATCGGCATCGTCCGGCTGATAGCATTCAAACAGCACATAGCCGCTGTTGTCTTTAACTCTGGCAAAGCCAAACACTTCCAACTGGGCGGCCTTGTCGGTAATTTCCGCCGCGCACTCTTTCTCAAAGCCTTGGCGGCAGTACAACGCGATCTTATTCATGGCGCTCGGCCTTTTTCCTCAGACGCAAAGCGCCAATCAACATCAATGCCCAACCGATCAGGAAGCAGGTCCCGCCTACTGGCGTGACATAAACCCAAATCTTTTGGTGAGACAGCGCCAGACAGTACAGACTGCCGCTGAACAACACGGTGCCGAGCGCCAACAGCGCTCCGCTCCAGTAAAACCACAGGCTGACCCGACGCTGCATGGCAACGGCCAGCCCCAGGATCGCCAGAGTATGGAACCCCTGGTAATCAAGCCCGGTGCGGATCCAGGCCATTTCATTGACCCCAAGCGCACTACTCAATACGTGCGCACCAAACGCGCCCAGAGCAACATAGACAAAACCACTGATAGCAGCAAAAATCAGCATAGAACGGCTACTCATCATTATTCACCTTAATCGAGATCCACCAGCCACAACGTCACCGCAGCCGGCCTTATTGTTCATAGCGAAAGCGGAACTTCTCCTGTTCGCTGGCCGCACGCGCCAAGATCCATTGGCGAAAGGCGGCTATTTTACCCAGTTCTGCCTGGCTGTCATGACATACCAGATAAAAAGCGTTTTTACTTACCAACACATCGTTAAACGGGCAGACCAGCCGACCGGCTTCGATCTCGGTTTGCGCCATCACGTTATTCACCAGCGCAATCCCCTGGCCGTGAACGGCCGCCTGCACCACCATGGCGCTATGGCTAAAGATTGGCCCTTGCTGCACGTTGATATGCTGTAACCCCAGTTGGCGGGTGTATGCCAACCAGTCGCGGCGTGAAGTATCATGCAGAAGCGTATGATAAGCCAGATCGCCCGGCACTTTCAGTGCATGATCGCCCATTAACAGGCTGGGAGAGCAAACCGGCAGCAGATATTCCGCATACAAACGCTCTGTGCGCACTCCCGGCCAGTTGCCACGGCCGTAAAAGATCGCCACGTCAACGTCATCCGCCAGCTTTTCTTCTTCGCGGTCAATGGCCTGGATACGCACATCGATCCCCGGATAAGCTGAGTTAAAGCTGGAAAGACGTGGCACCAGCCACTGAATGGCGAAACTGGGCGGCAGGCTGACGGTCAAAGCCCCCTTGGCACTGCGTGCCTGAAGCTTGCGTGTTGCCTCATTGATCGAAGAGAAAATCTCTTTGATATCCAGGTAATAACTCTGCCCCTCTTCCGTCAGCAACAGCGAACGGTTACGCCGTCGAAACAGTTTCAGCCCCAGGAAATCTTCCAGAGACTTGATCTGATGGCTGACTGCGGCCTGGGTAACAAACAGCTCCTCTGCCGCCTTGGTAAAGCTCAAATGGCGGGCTGCCGCGTCAAAAACCCGCAGAGCATTAAGAGGAGGGAGACGTTTAGACATGAATTAACCCTTTTGTATTGCAAACTGCGGCGTTGTCGACTGAATTCGCCTTTAACGCCGCCAGGCTGTGCCGAACAGGGATGTTCAAATGCCGCGAGCGCAAGGATGCGCCTAAGCGGCCAATCTGCAATTCATCGGCTTTAGTTACATTTATGTAACAAATGGCCGCCGGGTTTCGCAAACGAGATCAGGCTGCACGATACATAACGCCACTAGCCCATCCGCGTGGACTATTGCCATTAGTTTTTTTAATCCGAGCCATTATAAATTGTCCGTTGAGCATGCGCCAGTAAATACCTATAGTGGCGACACTTCCTGGGCCGGAACGAAAAGGGATTGGGTGTCGAGGACGCCGATGAACTTTTGGCTTGTGGTTGTGATGTTGTGTTTGCAATTTGTCCGCCAATTCGGACATGGTAGCTAGGCTACTGTTTTTCACTTCCTGTACATTTACCCTGTCTGTCCATAGTGATTTTATGCAGCACCGCCAACTTCGCGGTGCTTTTTTTTGCCCAATGTTTACTGGTTACCTTCCACCATCTCTTTCACATCGGCACGGTTAATCTGCTGCTCAACGCCGTTGGCATCTTTGTAGCTGATCATCCCGGTATCGTCATCCACCTTGGGTTTTCCATCGGCGACAATGGTGCGCCCATCGCTGGTATGCATGACGTAGTTGCTTGAGCAGGCTGCCAGGGTAAACGTGAGCATCAGGGCAGAGATAACTGCGGCTGTCTTGTTCATTTGTGACTCCTTGTAGATAAAAATGCTGTAAAACTCATTTCTGTTATTTAAGGGACTCATTCGAACGCCAATATTCAGCATAACAAACTTTCGTCAGATTTCCAGGAAACAGCGACAATTGTTCGGGATAACTTGTCTCTGACGGCAAAATAGGACAGGATCAATGGCTGACAAAGCCACTGATAATCAGCCGATGAAGCCTTTTGAGCCTACCTTGTTCCGCAGCCAGTTCCCGGCCCTTCAACAGGCGGGAATTTATCTGGACAGTGCCGCTACCGCGCTAAAACCGCAGGCGGTGATCGACGCCACGCAGCAGTTTTACAGCGCAGATGCCGCCACCGTACACCGTAGCCAACATCGTGCGGCGCAGGATTTGACCCAGCGCTTTGAGCAGGCACGCCAGCAGGTCGCTACCTTGATTAATGCCCCCGGTGCGGACGATATCGTTTGGACCCGTGGCACCACCGAAGCCATCAATTTAGTCGCGCAGAGCTATGCTCGCCCACGCCTGCAGCCCGGGGATCAGATCCTGGTTAGCGAGGCGGAGCATCATGCCAACCTGATCCCGTGGTTGATGGTGGCAGAACAGACCGGTGCCGAAGTGGTGAAGCTGCCGCTTGGCCCCGATCGCCTGCCAGATTTGACGCTGCTCCCTACGCTGTTGTGCGAGAAAACCCGCATTCTGGCCTTGGGACAAATGTCTAACGTCACGGGAGGCTGCCCGGATATCGCGCTGGCTATTGAGCTGGCTCATGCGGTGAACGCAGTAGTGATGATCGACGGCGCACAGGGCATTGTGCATTGCCCTGCCGACGTTCAGCGGCTCGATATCGATTTCTACGCCTTCTCAGCGCATAAACTGTATGGCCCAACTGGCATTGGTGCGTTGTATGGCAAAACCGCGTTGCTGGCCCAAATGGGGCCATGGCAAGGCGGGGGAAAAATGCTGACGCAGGCTTCTTTCAGCGGCTTTACGCCACAAAAACCGCCGCACTGTTTTGAAGCCGGTACGCCAAATATTGCCGGAGTGCTGGGGCTGGGTGCCGCGTTGAGCTGGCTGGAAACGCAGGATATGGCCGCCGCCGAGCAATACAGCCGCGCCCTGACGCAAAATGCCGAACAGCGTTTGCAGCAGTTACCCGGATTTCGCAGCTTCCGCAGTTCCGGCTCCAGCCTGCTGGCCTTTGATATCGCCGGGATCCACCACAGCGATATCGTCACCCTGTTAGCCGAACAGAACATCGCGGTACG
Source organism: Serratia sp. T13T92 (assembly GCF_047530105.1). Taxonomy (NCBI): domain Bacteria; kingdom Pseudomonadati; phylum Pseudomonadota; class Gammaproteobacteria; order Enterobacterales; family Yersiniaceae; genus Serratia; species Serratia sp. T13T92. The sequence continues at coordinate 54,491 of NZ_JBLJAK010000025.1, forward strand.
CGCGGGCCAACACTGCGCCCAACCTTTGATCGCCGCATTAGGGGTCAGCGGAACGTTACGTGCGTCATTTGCGCCTTATAATACGCCGCAAGACGTCGATGCTCTGGTGCTGGCGTTAACTAACGCCATCGAATTACTGGCGGAATAAGATGCAAAATGGAGAACCGATGCTTGCCCCTCACCCTTTTGGCCGTGAAATCACCGCCGAGACGCTGATAACAACCTTCAGCACACTAAAACAGTGGGAGGACCGTTACCGCCAACTGATCATGCTGGCGAAACGCTTGCCATCGCTGGCGGCCGATCTGCGGCAAACGGAGATGGAGCTGAGCGGTTGCGAGAACCGGGTCTGGTTGGGGCACCAGAGGTTGGCTGATGGAACTCTGCATTTTTATGGCGACAGCGAAGGACGCATTGTGCGCGGCCTGCTGGCGATCCTGCTGACCGCAGTCGAAGGCAAAACGCCGCAGCAGGTCTTAGCTATCGATCCTTTGGCCCTGTTTGATAGCTTGGCGCTGCGTGCCCAGCTCAGCGCTACCCGAGCCAGTGGCCTGGCAGCCTTGGCGGCCAGGGTGCACGCTATCGCTGCCAGCTATGCCTGACGTGCCGCCTTTGCCACCATCTTCTTCAACGCGTGGGAGACGGCAATAAAGCCAAAGGTCGCGGTGACCATGGTCGCCGCGCCAAAACCCGCGCTGCAATCCATTCTCTTCGGCCCTTCTGCGGTACTGCGTGAGGCACACACTGAACCATCAGGCTGCGGATATACCAGCGGCTCGGTGGAGAAGACGCAATCAATGCCCAACTTGCCTTTGCTGTTTTTCACCACGTTAAAGTCGTTCTTCAACCTTTCACGCAGCTTGGCTGCCAGCGGATCCTGGATGGTTTTGGCCAGATCGGCCACGGCGATCTGCGTAGGGTCGATCTGCCCGCCGGCACCGCCGGTAGTGACCACCGGGATCTTGAAGCGGCGGCAATAGGCCAACAACGCCGCTTTGGGGCGCACGCTGTCGATCGCATCAATCACATAGCTGAAATTATGGTTCAACAACTCGGCGACGTTATCTGGGGTAATAAAGTCATCTACGCAGGTCACCCGGCATTCCGGGTTGATCGCCAGGATCCGCTCTGCCATCACTTCGGTTTTCGACTGGCCAACATGCTGGCGCAAAGCATGGATCTGCCGATTGGTGTTGGTGACGCAGACGTCATCCATGTCGATCAGGGTGATCGCACCAATGCCGGTTCGTGCCAACGCTTCAGCCGCCCATGAGCCGACCCCGCCAATGCCGATCACACAAACGTGCGCCTGGGCAAACAGGGCCAATGCCGATTGGCCGTACAGGCGTGCCGTACCGCCAAAACGCTGTAGATAGGCCTCTGAATAGGCTGTACTCATTTCTCTTTACTTACCTTGGTTGCAAATAGTCAGGGCCGGAAATCCGGCCCTGAGGACGCTCATAAACCCACCGGAATCACAACGTTGGGCGCTGCTTTGCGGGCGCAGCATGCAGCGCCCCTACGGTCGAACTAATTTAACGGGTAACCAGCTGGGAACCACTCGAGGTGGCCAACGGTTGATTGGCACTAAACAGCTGTGCCCCAGGATTACCGCCTTTCAATACCCAGACCCGGCCATAGTGATTATAGAACCCTGCCGAGTGTCCGGCTTCTGGGCCAATCCCCTGGTACATATCAAAGTGCTGGCCCTTGATGGCACCGCCCACATCGAGGGCAACCATCAGGCGCATTTCATATTTTCCCGTGAACTTGCCCTTGTTGTCCAGTAGCGGGACTTCTGCCAGCAACGTGGTACCGGCCGGGATCAGGGAGCGATCGGAAGCCACGGAGGCTTTGGCAATCAACGGCACCGCGCTGGCCCCTTTCACCGGAGCGAAAGGCACCGGGTGGAAGAACACGAACGACGGGTTTTGCTCCAGCAGCTCGCGCACCTCGGCTTCGCTGTGGGTATCCGCCCACTGGCGAATGGCTTGCATGGACATATCGGCCTTGGCCACTTCACCGCGATCGATCAGCACCTTGCCGATACTGCGGTAAGCATGGCCGTTCTTGCCGCTATAACCAAAGAACACCAATGGCTGGCCATTGCCGAAATCGACATAGCCGCTGCCCTGCACTTCCATCATGAAGTTATCCATCAGGGAGTTGGTGTAAGCAATGATGTAACGGCTGTCCAGCGCCCCTGAGTAAATACCGGCACGATCCGGCAGGCGGCGCTTACCTTTGGCTGGCATGCTGTACAGCGGGTAGCGGAATTCGCCCTGCTGGGTATAACGCGCCTGCAGCACCGGTGTGTAATAGCCGGTGAACTGGACGTTGCCATAGCTATCTACGCCTTCCATCTGATAGGCGCTGAGGCCGAACTGGTTCAGTTGGCGCGTATCCGCCCCCGCCGCCATCCAGTTTTGCACTGCCTGATAGGTGGAGTTATTGCGGTTAAACAGCGACGGCGAAGCGTACTTAATCTCCATCAGTTGGTTAGAGTAATCCTGGCCGTTGATCGGGGCGCCTCTGGCATTGGGGCGATTCACCAACTCCAGCGACTGATCCAGATGACCATCTTTATACTGCTGCCCACGGTCGGTCGGTTTTGACGAACAACCGGCCAGTACCGCAACCACTAACCCACCGAGCAGGTATTTGCCCCAACGTCCTTTCATTGCACACTCTCTCAGACTGATATGTTCCATACCCAATGGATACGGGTAAACTGGCTGAACGATAACAAACGGCTATAGATAAAGGAATCGCTACCGCTAAAAATTCCCAGCCAGATGATTATGATGAAAAAAAACGCAAATTGGGGACTAATTCAGCATATAAATGGCTTTCGGTGAATTATATGCAAAAAGGGTTTGCAACAAAATGCCTGGAGAGTATAGTGCGCTTCCATCGGACGCGGGGTGGAGCAGCCTGGTAGCTCGTCGGGCTCATAACCCGAAGGTCGTCAGTTCAAATCTGGCCCCCGCAACCAACCGATACTGTGATAACGGTATCAAAAATGTGTTGGATTCGATGAAAGAAAAGGTATTATACGGACGCGGGGTGGAGCAGCCTGGTAGCTCGTCGGGCTCATAACCCGAAGGTCGTCGGTTCAAATCCGGCCCCCGCAACCAACCGATACGGCAATGGCGGTATCACATGAAGGGTTGGTTCGATAATATCAGTATCAAGACGGACGCGGGGTGGAGCAGCCCGGTAGCTCGTCGGGCTCATAACCCGAAGGTCGTCAGTTCAAATCTGGCCCCCGCAACCAATCTTGATTACATCAGACAAGCACCTTAACGGGTGTTTTTTTGTATCTGAATTTCCCCTACCTTCCCAATTAACCACACCGCCCTTCCTTGGGCTACGCCTGGTTTAACGCCGTGCCAATGCGCCACCGTTGGCGAAATAGGCTTTGATCCCGGCCAGAATAGATTGCGCCACCTGCTGCTGAAAATGGCTGGTGCGCAGCTTGCGCTCTTCTTCCAGATTGCTGATAAACGCCGTCTCCACCAGGATCGACGGGATATCCGGGGCCTTCAATACGGCGAAGCCGGCCTGATCGACACGATTTTTGTGCAGGCGGTTAATTTTACCCATCCGGTTCAGCACTTCCTTACCGAACTTCAAACTGTCATTGACGGTGGCGGTCTGCAATAGATCGAACATGGTGTGATCCAGGTAGCGATCGCCACTCTTGCTGACCCCGCCAATGTCGTCGGCGGCGTTCTGGGTTTGCGCCAGAAACTTGGCGGCGTTGCTGGTGGCCCCTTTGGTAGAAAGCGCAAACACCGAGGAACCGCGTGCCGAACGGTTGCTGAAAGCATCGGCGTGGATCGAGACAAACAGATCGGCCCGCTGCTTACGAGCTTTGGCTACGCGCACCTTTAATGGGATAAACACGTCTTCATTGCGCGTCATAAACACTCTCATGTTGGGTTCGCGTTTGATCAGCGCACTGAGACGACGGGCAATCTGCAACACAATATCTTTTTCACGGGTTTTGTTTTTGCCAATAGCCCCCGGATCTTCACCGCCGTGCCCAGGATCGAGCATGATCACAATCGGCCGATCGCGCCCAGCCTTACCGGCCTGCGGTGCTTCTGCCGGTAACGTCCGCTCCAGATCTCCCTTGTTGTAATCTTCCAGTAACGCCAACAGCGGATCATATTCTTCACCGCTGCCCCCCTTGGTTGGATAAAGATCCATCACCAGACGGTTGCGGTATTCGGAGACGGGTGTCAGGGTAAACATATTTGGGCTGACGCTTTGCTTGAGTTCCAGCACCAGCCTGACGGTATTCTTGTCAAACTGGCCGACCCGGGCCTGTTTCAGATAGGGATCTTCTTTGCGCACCTGCCCGGCGATGCCTTTAAGCACGCTATTCAGCTGTACCCCTTCCACATCCACCACGATGCGCTCTGGATTGGTCAGGGCAAACTGTTTGTATTTTAGCGGGACATTGGATTCCAACGTGACTCGGGTATAGGTCGAGGAAGGCCAGACACGGACGGCAATCACATGAGAAGCAGCGGCGAAACCAACGCGACTCACACTCAGCAACCAGGTTGCGGCAACCCCCTGCAACAAACGACGGCGACCCGGATTGTGATTAGAGTTAGGCATGCGGCTCCGGTAAAAATAACGATTAAAAAAACAGCAAAAAAAAACAATGGCAAAAACTTTACCCAATCCATTCACCGCTGTCATCAGAAAATCTTTTTATGATCTTTCAATTTATTAATCAGTTAGCACATTTGTCAGAAAAATCACTCTCATTTCCTACTTGCCTTTGGCGCAATAAAAGAATAAAAATACAAAAATACCGTATAAATATGCAAATGAGGTCTTGCCGTGAAGGAACGTAGTACAGAGCTGGTGCAAGGATTTCGTCACTCAGTTCCCTATATCAATACTCACCGTGGCAAGACCTTTGTCGTCATGCTGGGTGGCGAAGCTATTGAACATGAAAACTTTTCCAGTATCGTCAATGATATCGGGCTGTTACATAGCCTGGGCATTCGTTTGGTGGTGGTCTACGGTGCGCGGCCGCAGATTGACGCCAATCTGGCGCAGCATAACTACGAGCCGATTTACCATAAGCATACCCGGGTGACCGACGCCCATACGCTAGAGTTGGTCAAGCAGGCCGCTGGCTTGTTACAGCTGGATATTACCGCACGACTTTCCATGAGCCTGAATAACACCCCATTGCAAGGGGCGCACATCAACGTAGTGAGCGGCAACTTTATTATCGCTCAACCGCTGGGCGTGGATGATGGCGTCGATTATTGCCACAGCGGCCGTATACGCCGTATTGATGAAGAAGCCATTCATCGCCAACTCGACAGTAAGGCCATCGTGCTGATTGGCCCGGTGGCGGTATCGGTGACTGGCGAAAGCTTTAACCTGACCTCGGAAGAAGTCGCTACCCAGTTGGCAATCAAGCTGAAGGCTGAGAAAATGATCGGCTTCTGTTCATCACAAGGGGTGACCGACGCGGAAGGCAATATCCTTTCCGAACTATTCCCCAACGATGCGCAAAAACGCATTGAGCAGTTGGAAGAGACTGGTGACTACCATTCCGGCACCGTGCGCTTCCTGCGCGGCGCGGTAAAGGCCTGCCGCAGCGGGGTACGCCGCAGCCACCTGATCAGCTATCAGGAGGATGGTGCACTGGTACAGGAGCTGTTTTCACGCGACGGTATCGGTACCCAAATCGTTATGGAGAGCGCCGAGCAGGTACGCCGGGCAACCATCAATGATATCGGTGGGATACTCGAGCTGATCCGCCCATTAGAGCAACAAGGGATTTTAGTCCGCCGTTCGCGCGAACAGTTGGAAATGGAGATCGACAAGTTCACGATTATCGAACGCGATAACCTGACCATTGCCTGCGCGGCGCTCTATCCGTTCCCGGAAGAGAAGATTGGTGAGATGGCCTGCGTGGCGGTGCATCCGGATTACCGCAGTTCGTCACGGGGCGAGATGCTGCTGCAGCGGGTAGAAAGCCAGGCTCGCCAGATGGGGCTACAGAAGCTGTTTGTGTTGACCACACGCAGCATCCACTGGTTCCAAGAGCGCGGCTTCACTCCGGCGGAAGTTGACGTGCTGCCGATGCAGAAACAGGCTTTATATAACTACCAGCGTCGCTCGAAGATCCTGTTGGCCGATCTTTAACTTCCCCTAGCTAACCCATTGATTATCTAGACGGGCGCAGCATGCTGCGCCCCTACGTGCCGAACCCGGCGAGGGTTTGTCAACGATATCAAACCCAATCACCTGTCGTTTTTTATGTTTGATTGTTAGGCGGCACTAGCAAGCGCCCACCCGTTGTTACTTCCCAATCTGCAAGCGTTCTGCCAACCCGCTGCGGCGCTGCGTGGGGGTACGGATAGCGCTTACCAACACCTTGTCTACCGCATACAGCGACAACCGCTGGCGTGCGCGGGTAATGGCGGTATAAACCAATTCACGTGTCAGCACCGGCAGAAAATGATTCGGCAGCACCAGCGCCGTGTGGTCGAACTCCGACCCCTGCGATTTATGCACCGTCATCGCATAGGCAGTTTCATGCGCCGGTAAGCGGCTAGGCTGTACCGATTTGATACTGCCGTCCGGTAATTGGAAGTGCACACGCAGATCGCCGTCCTCACCGGGCAAGGCAATGCCAATATCGCCGTTAAACAGCCCCAGCGCGCTATCGTTGCGGCCAATCATCACTGGCCGCCCTAAATACCAACGCCCGGCAGGGCCAGGATTACGTCGGATCAAACCGGCACGCTGCAGCCCACTTTCGATACGCTCATTCAACCCAGCAACGCCAAATGGCCCTTCACGCAGGGCGCAGAGCAACTGGAAACGGCCAAAGGCATCCAGGATCGTCACGGCCCCTGCCCCTTCTGCTACCAGCCGCAGATAGTCGCGATAACCGGCAACGCAGCTATCCAGCAGCCGTTGATAATCTTCGGTTTCTGCCAGTGGGTAACCCTCCACGTCAGAATAGCTGCCGTTCAACGCTGCCAGGGCGCGCTTGCTATCGCCAGCATTCACCGCCAAAGCCAACTGGCCAATGCCGGATTTGGCATCAAACCGGTAACTCTTGCGCAGCAGGCACAGGCTGTCGCGCACCGCTGCCTCGGCCTGCGCTGGCTGCCCTTGCAAAGGGCAACCGGTCAGGCGCGCCAACTGCGCCGCACGGGCTTCGCTATATCCCTGCTCGGCAAACCGGCAGATATCCCCCAGCACGGCTCCAGCCTCCACTGAGGCCAGTTGATCGCGATCGCCAAGGAAGATGACTCGCGCCTTGGGGGGCAAGGCGGCAATCAACCTTGCCATCATGGGCAAATCCACCATCGAAGCCTCGTCCACTATCAGCACATCCAGATGCAGCGGGTTGCCCCGGTGATAGCGCATGCGCTGGCTGTTTGGCTGGGCCCCCAGCAAGCGGTGTAACGTTGCCGCTTCCGAAGGGAATAAGGCCCGTTGCTCCGGGGTTAAATCCAACTGACGGCTAGCGCTTCCCAAGGATTCGGTTAGACGAGCCGCTGCTTTACCGGTAGGTGCAGCAAGCTGAATACGCAGACGCTCCCCGTCCGCCAACTGCACCAGCGCCGCCAACAGCTTGGCGACAGTGGTCGTTTTGCCAGTACCGGGGCCGCCGGAAATAATCGCGATGCGGCGCGTGGCCGCTACCGCTGCGGCAATTTTTTGCCAGTCGGGTTCATCCGTAGCCGCGCCAAATAACCGATCGAGAATAGTACGTAGCTGTGCCTCTTCAAGTTCCTGTGGCACGCTGTCGCTGCTGATAAAAGTGGCGACGTCACCTTCGCTCTGCCACATGCGTTGCAGATACAGCCGCTGCTGTTGCAGGACCATCGGCGTTGCCGTACTGCCATCGCTAATCGCTGGCGATACCGCCAGACGCTGTTGCCAACTCGCCACGTCCGGTTGCCCGCAGGCCTGCCACGCGGCCAAGGCCAACTCCGGCTGGCGGCCACCAAACAGATTCTCCGGCAATAGCTGTTCGAGCAACAGACAAACGTGGCCCGCACCGGCCTCCGAGCTCAGGCAGGCGGCGGCCAGCAGGATATCAGGTTCATCATCGTTGGCGACCACCTGGGCAAATTGCACGTCTAACGGTCGCAGGGCGCCCAGAGCCAACGCCTGATGCAAAATCTCAATCATTGCCCATCCTCAACGTTGGCCGCTTCACCGCTAAACAGGCGATCCATTCCTTCAACCAGAGCGAACTCCGGGCGACAGGCAAAAATACCGTTGCCCTCATGCTCGGCATCCACCCCGCGTAAAAACAGATAAATCACCCCACCAAAATGGCGCTGGTAATCGTAATCCGCCAGACGATGCCCCAGATAGCGGTGCAGCGCCAAGGTATAGAGTTGGTATTGCAGATCGTAACGGTGTTCCGCCATCGCCAGCGCCATCGCCTCTTGGGTATAGGCGCTGCTGTCTTCACCCAGCCAGTTGGATTTGTAATCCAGCAGGTAGTATTTTCCCTGCCAGCAGAATACCAGATCGATAAAGCCTTTCAGCATGCCCTGAACCTGTTGAAAATCCAGTGCCGGGCAGCCAGCAGAAAGGGGATCGTAGCGTTTTACCAACTCATCCAGTTGCTGCGCTTGCAGCAGGCCGCCGATCGGCAGATAGAACTGTAATTCTGCCTGCCTGGCCCCCGACGGTAAGGCGGATAGCGCGACGCCGCTGCTATTGAGCGGCGCATTCAACAGCACCTGCATCCAGCCGGATAATACCGGCAACCAATGCTCCTCTAGCCCTTGCTGTTGCAACTGCTCTAACAGCCACTGTTCATCTAGCGGTTGGGTAAAGTCCAGCTCCTCAAACAGGCTGTGGAGGAAGGTGCCAGGAGCCGCGCCACGCGGAAAAGTATGGGGAGTAAATGCGGGTGGTGTAGCCGTATCGCCCTCACCAACGGCATCAACGTCCAGGCGCGGCAACAGCTCCTGCATCCGGCTTGCGCCATGCTGTTGCAAGCCGGTATAGCTGGTTACTCGCCAGAAATCCTGCATCCTGCGTGGAAACTGCCTGGCCGTCAGTTCTGCGGCGGCTGCCATCTGGGGCTGCCAACTCTGTTCACCCGGCGCATCCACCAGCGACAGCGCGATGCCTTGGGTTGCCAGCTGTTGCAGGCAGGTTTGCAGATAGGCCGCATCGCCCGCCTGCCCCGCCTGTACCAGATATCCCAGCGCGCTGCGGTGCAAATCCGTATCGCCCTGCTTCTTGCGCGTGCCGAGGAACAACGGCGCAATACCGATGCTGCAGTGATACACCGAACGGGTCAGCGCCACGTACAGCAGGCGCAAATCCTCTGCCAACCGTTCTTCTTCCGCCCAGGCCACGCTTTCTTCGTTGGCATTGAGATCCAGCAGGGCTTTAAAGGTCTGGCGATCGTGGTACAGCACCTGCTGCTGCTGGCGGAAATTCCCCACAAAAGGCAGCCACACCAGATCGAACTCCAACCCTTTCGACTTGTGGATGGTGATCACCTGCACCAGATGGCGGTCGCTTTCCAGCCGCAGTTGCTGATTGTCCGACTGGCGATTCGGCTGAGCGATCTGCTGCGCCAACCAACGTACCAGCGCATGTTCACCATCCAGCTGCGCCGTGGCTTCCTGCAACAGCTCCCCCAGGTGCATGACATCGGTCAAACGGCGTTCGCCCCCTGGGCTGGCCAGCAGGTTTTCTGCCAGATGCCGCTTGGCCATCACCTCACGCAGCATTGGTAACACGCCACGGCGCAGCCAGTGGCTACGATATTCATCAAACTCGTTGACCAAATCATCCCAAGCGGACTCGTTATGGTTTAGCCCATCCAGCGTCAAGGCGTCCAACCCCAATAGCCCGGTGGCCAAAGCGCAGCGCAGGGTTCGCTCCTGTTCGGGAGCCAGCACCGCCTGTAGCAGCCACAGTAAATCTTTGGCTTCTGGCGTATCAAACACGCTATCACGATTGGAAAGGTAAACCGAGGGGATGGCCAGTGCGCTGAGCGCATCACGCACCAACGCCGCTTCGGCGCGGCTACGCACCAGAATGGTAATATCCGATGCCTGAACGTGGCGACGTTGATCCCCTTTGACCAGCCAGGCTTCTCCGGCCTGCCCGGCACTCAGCCAGTCGCGGATCTGGGCTGCACACAAGCGCGCCATTAATTGTTGGTAATCACTTACTCCGGCCCCATCCCCGGGTTGCAACCAAAATTGCATGGCCGGTTGCGGCTTATTCTGCCACTCGAAGACCAATTCCTGATTCTTCGCTGCGGCAGCCACCTCGATAAACGGGATTTGGCCAAACAGGAACGGCTTTTCCACCTGAGCAAACAGGCGGTTAACGCTACCAACCATCGCCGGTGATGAGCGCCAGTTGGTCTCTAAGGTGTAGTGGGCACTTACCTCTGAACGAGCCTTCATATAGGTAAAAATGTCGGCCCCACGGAAGGCGTAAATCGCTTGTTTGGGATCGCCGATCAGCAGCAGGCCACACTCTTCCCGGCCAACATACAGTTTCTGGAAGATCCGGTACTGCTGTGGGTCGGTATCCTGAAACTCATCGATCATCGCCACCGGATAACGCTGACGGATTGCCAGCGCCAGTTGTTCACCACCGGCGCTTTGCAGTGCCACATCCAGCCTGCTGAGCAGATCGTCAAACCCCAGTTCGGCACGCTGGCGTTTTTCCTGTTGAATGGAAAGGCGTATTTCACTCAACGCCCTTGCCATGATCAAGTCACGCAGGGTCAAGGGTTCGGCAAATAGCTCATCAATCGCCACAAACAGCGGATGCCGCGGAGCTTCACCTTTCTTGGTTTTCTCCAGCAGCACCGATTGGCGAAACTTCTCCAGCTCTTTAGGTAACTGGTAATCTTCGGTTTCCTGCCCCGCCCATTCGCCCACCTTATTCAGCCAATTGGGTAAATGCTTGCTGCTGTAGCTACGTTTGTCGACGCCAGACTGACTGATGAGCGCCTCCAGATCGGCCGCCGCTGCCTGCCATTGCGCCTTGAGGGCATCGATCCGCGCAACTATCTGTTCATGGCGCATCAACACCGTTTCTTCATCTTTCGGTGGCTGACGCAGAGTAGGAGCTTCGCCATGCAGATAGCCCGAGAGATCGCTCAACAAAGCCTCTGGGCCGCTCCACTCCTGGCTAACCGCCCGGGCAACGCCCAGTGGCAATGGGTAGCAGTGACGCCGCCAAAAATCGGCGCAAGCCTGACGGCGCAACGGCAGTTCGTCCTGCACCAGCGTTTGTTCAAACAGAATGCCCGACTCGAATGCGTTGTGAGTAAGCATTCGCTGACAAAAACCGTGGATAGTGTAGATCGCCGCTTCGTCCATCTGGCGCTCGGCAGCCAGCAATTGCGCGGCGGCCTCTGGCAGATCGCCAATCTCCGCCATCAGCGCGGCAAACAGCGGGTCTGAGCTATGCCCGCGTACGCAGGCAATGCGTAATGCGTGGATATTGCTGCGAATGCGGCCCCGGAGTTCCTCCGTCGCCGCTTCGGTAAAGGTAACCACCAGGATCTCTTCTACCGTGAGCGGCCGTGGAAACGCCGCTGCCTGGCCTAAGCCAAGCAGCAAGCGCAGATACAAAGCGCCGATAGTGAAGGTCTTCCCTGTCCCTGCCGAGGCTTCGATCAGCCGTTCACCAAACAGCGGCAACGTCAGTGGATCAAGCCGCTGAGGAACGCCTTTCGTCATGGCGTCGCCACTTTACGAGGCAGCGTTTTTTGCAGTGACGAGGCGTTAGGATAGGTCACCCAACCCTCACCCGGCGCAGCAAAGTCGGCTTTCTGCTGGCTGCTGCCACTCACCTGAGACAACAGTGCCAGACCCTGTGGCTTAATCACCGCCTGATGGAAGTAATCCGCCAGTTTGGCAGGCGTTAGAATCTGTACCTGAGCGATCAGCTTTTCACGGGTATCGAAGGAGAAATTACCGCGATCGAAATCGCTACTGAAGCGGCCCGCTTCTTCACCCAAGGTTTGTGGACGCTGTTGCAGCTCATTGATCATGGCCTGTTTGTATTGGGCAAAATCGGCATCGCTCAACTCACGCAGACGCTTTTCCGTCTTCGGATAGAAATCTTGATAGCGCTGGTAGAGATAGGCTGGCTGCTTACTGTTGCTTTGCAGCAGGAAACCTATGCCCCACTGGCGGCCAACCGGCATCGCAAAGGAGAACACCGCATAGCCGAGCTGCTCTTGGGTACGCAATTGGCTGTAGAACCACGGTTGGATGATCTGCCCCAGCAATGAGCTATAGGCCATGCTGGTCACTTCGTCATACCCCGTTGGAACATACACCGCCGCCAGCGCCGAATCGGTGCTGCTGCCAGGACGCTGCAGGTTGGCAAACTGGTTTTTGGCAATCACGACGTTTTCGCCGTGCCACCATTCCACACCGGTACAACCCAGGTTCTTCTTCAGTGAAGAGGCCAGCGTGTCCACCTGTTGCTTGCTCATATTACCCACTACCAGCAACTCCGGCGTGGCCCCGGCCATCAGGCTGTCGCGGTAAGCCAGCACGTCTTGCAACGTTATGGTTTTCAGCACTTCACGGCGTTCACTGCGCTCGGAATAAGGCACGCGGGACAGCATCTGTACCGGCTGGATCGCCAGCTCAAAGGCTTTGCCCTTCTCGGCGGAATCCAACTGTTCCAGATACCAGGATTTCGCCTGCTCCAACTGCTCTTGCGTTGGGGTAAAGCTGGAGTAACCTTCAATCAGCGAGGTCAACAGCTGCGGTAGGCGCTGGGTAAAGCCATTGGCGCTAAACATCAGGCCATTATTAGGTGAGGTAGAGAAGCTAATCCCGCCCACCGAAGCCTGATAGCTCAACTCATCGAGCGAGATCCCCGCCAGATAATCCATCAACGAGAACAGCACCTGATTACGCGCTGAATCCATGGTTTTGGCGTTACGCAAAGCGACCGTCACATCGGCCTTGGGTTCATCGGCAAAATAGCGGCTTGGCATATACAGCACCCGCAACCCTGGCTGGTTCACCACCATTTCCGGTTTGGTAAACTCATGTGAAGGCTTGTTCAGGGTAAACTCATCCGGAATATAAGGGTTCAGCCCAGGCAGAGAAAGCGCGATATCTTTACCCAACTGCTGCCATTTCGCGAAGCGTTCCGCGCTGATTTTCTCGACCTGATAAGGTGCCTCAACAAAGTAAGCCGTTTTATTGTGCGGCTCATTCGGGCTGACAAACCAGATACGTGCATTTTGTGGCGTCATCTGACCCAGGCGTTCAGCAATGGCTTTAGGATCGTAGCGATCGGCCAGGTACGGCGCATCCAGCGTATGCTCTACCGGTACGCGCAGCATGGTATCCACCAGCCATTCGATGTAATTCATGTCGCGGGTAATCGACGGATAGCGGAAATCCAGATTCAGCACATGGGCGATCTCGTCAAAATAACTTTGTTTGATCCCTTCGCCCTGCAGCATTTTCAGATAGCTGAAGATCGCTGCCACCACCTGGTCACGCTCCGCCAGCCCCTTGTCGGTCAAGGAAACGCTGATTGAGAACACACCGCCGTTGCGATCGACCATCGGGTCGGCACCCGCATTGATGGCATCTGCCAGCCCCTGCTTCTGCAGCCAGTCGGAAAGCGTATTGGTGCTGCGGTTGCCAATCAGGTAGCTGATATAGGTATCGGTTTTGCTGCGGAACTCGGCGCTGTTGTTATCGATACGGAATTCGACCTTCAGCTGTTTGCGCGGCTGCGCCGGTACATAATGAATAATGATGCCCTGCTGCTCCGAGGTGACCGCAGGAACGGTGATCGGTGGCACTTTCGCATCGTGGTTAGGAATGCGGCCGAAGGTTTTGACCGCCAGCGCTCTCAGTTCAGGCAGGGATTGGTTGCTATACAGCACGCCCTTCATCAGGTTGGCAGAATAGTAACGCTGATAAAAACCAACCAGTTCTTCATGCAGCTTGCTGCCTGGCTTGTCCTGCAAAGTCTCGAGGTTGCCGCCAGAAAAACGTGCGCTAGGGTGAGCCGGATTAAGAGTTTCTGCCCCAACCTGTGCCATACGCATACCGTCACGGGAGCGCGCCATCGTCAACTCGGCATTCACCGCATTACGCTCACGGTCCGCGTTGCCAGGATCCAGAATTGGTTCGGCAATGGCATCGGCCATGCGGTCGACAGCGGGTTCTAAAGCGTCGTTTTCCACTTCCAGATAGTATGCGGTGCGGTAAGACGCGGTGCTGGCATTGTGGCTACCACCGTGCTTTTTCAAAAACTCGGAGAGGTTCTCGGGTTCTGGATAGCGCTTGGAGCCCATCAGTACCATATGTTCCAGGTAGTGAGCCAAGCCAAGTTGGCTGTTGGGATCTTCCAGTGAGCCTACCGGCAGCGCCAGGGCAGCCAGTGACTTTGGTGCCAACGCGTCAGACACCAGCAGTACGGTCATGCCGTTATCCAGCTTGATAGCCTGATATTCACGCGGATCGTGATCGCTTTTGTTGATCTTTTCCGCCAGCGGTTGCCAGCCTTGTGCGGCCCAGCTTAACGGCGCCCAAAACATAACCAATAACATCAACCCGGTAATGCGGGTCAACAGTCTGCGCATATCCAAAATAAACCCCTGTTCTCTGGCTGTCACGCCAACTCCCTGACGGTGACAGCATGGTGCAAAATGACACAACCGGAAGCGATGCCCAATGAAATTCAATTTCTAACTCAAAGCATTACGGTTTTAAACACTCAACTCACTATAGCCCACATCGTTGGGGGCGTAACGTACGCCACGTCTACAACGTATATGCCTATACGTTATGTAAGACCAGACTTAACCTCAATGGTTGAGTATAAAAGCGTAAAATTTTTATCACCTCACTGCGACCTGTATCACTGAGGGGGTGTTACCCCAGGTTATTGCGGGCCACGGGCAACAGGTAACGCTCTGTTTCTTTCAGGATTTGTTCAAGGCGAACATTATCCATTTGGCGGAAAACGCGCTGGGTATAGGGATCTGCCCCCTCGCCCGGGATCCGCTGATCGCCCTGCCAGGCTTGCAGCAGCTTGGCACGCGCCTTGACCTGGACTTCTTCATCCCAGTCTATCTGCTGCGTTTGCGCCTGATAACATTGGCTCAACCAGGCCCAGCCGCTTTTATTGAGCAGCATCAGCGGCTGCGACAGGCCACGGCGGTAACCCGCCACTAGCTCCGCCAACTGCTCATGGGCCTCCTCGCTCGTCAGCGCAGCGAAGCGCCAGGCGGAATTCTTGCTGCCAAACATACGGCTTTCCCCGGCCCCCCCAACGCAGCAATACACCAGGTGTTCCAACCAAAGTAAGATGCCGTCTACGGCCGAAAGCGTTGCTGGCCGCCAGCGTAGCAAGCCATCCTGTTGCACTTGATGCAACCAGCCGGTGATGCGCATACCCGCAACGTCGATATCCAGCTCCAGGCTGCCATTCTCCTGGCGCTGTTCACGCACCCGTTCGGCCAGCTCCGCCATTTCTTCCTGCTGCTTTTGCCAGTAAATCTCACCAAAAGCTCCGTAAGGTAATCCCCCCGATGCACGCACCCGTTGGTACAACTTGCCTGCATCCTCCCCCTCGATCAGCGTGTTCAGCAATTGGCTGTTGAACTGATAGCGGCTGAGGTTATCCAGCGTAAAAGGCTCGTCTTCCGGCAGATCGGTCTCTTCCAGAATGAAGTTAACGCCAAGACGTAGCTGGAAGAAGGCACGGATCGGATGGCGGTAAAAACGGAGCAGTTCATCCAGAGAAACCTGGGTTTTCTCTTCCGCCACCAGCGGTTGATTAAATTCCGGATGTGCAGCGCCACGGCCATCGGCAGCGGCCAACCATTCTGCCGCATAGCTTTGATCTTCACTCCCCGGCAGGAAGTTTTCCGCAGCAAACGGCATGCGGGCATGGCGTTTAAGCAAGTGCTCACCGA
Source organism: Serratia sp. T13T92 (assembly GCF_047530105.1). Lineage (NCBI taxonomy): Bacteria > Pseudomonadati > Pseudomonadota > Gammaproteobacteria > Enterobacterales > Yersiniaceae > Serratia > Serratia sp. T13T92. The sequence continues at coordinate 70,458 of NZ_JBLJAK010000025.1, forward strand.
CCCTGCGTGCGCTGCCGTCCGCATCCAGCCCTTCATCGCCGGGCAGGCAATAACTTTGCTGCAGATATTCCAACAGTTCAGTGACCAATACCGAAGGATAGCGCTCGCTGTTATCCTGAATGGAACGGCCAATAAAACTGATGTACAACTGCTGCTGGGCAGAGAGGATCGCCTCCAGGAACAGGTAGCGGTCATCGTCACGGCGGCTGCGATCGCCCCGCTTAACCTGCTGCGCCATCAGGTCAAAACCCAGCGGCGGCAAAGTGCGAGGGTAGACACCGTCGTTCATGCCCAGCAGGCAGACCACCTTGAACGGAATGGAACGCATGGGCATCAGGGTACAGAAGTTGATCTGACCGGCCAGGAAACGCTGGCTGATGCGCTGCTGATCGAGCCGTGCGGCCAGTTCATCGCGCAGCAACGTCAACGGCACAGCATCGGGATAACGCGCCGCCAGGCCAAAGCTGGCCACTTTCTGCCACTGCTCTTCGATCAGCGCCAACGCCTCTTCGGTTTCGCTGTCCGTCTCAAAGAAGCTATTGAGCAGTTGGCGGCACAGCGGCAACCATTCGGCTAACGGCCGCTCTTCACTGAGGATTTGCCGCCAACGGCTGAGTTGTGCCAGCAGATCGGCCAATTGCCCGGCCAGTTCGGCCACTAATCCACTCGACTCATCGTAAGGTAATACGCCCTGCCAATCTCCGGCGTTGCTGTCCATGGCGTAGCCCAGCAGCATCCGCGTCAGGCCAAACCGCCAGGTATGCTGCCCGGTTGCGGGCAGATCCAGCTCACGCACGTTGTCATCATCCAAGCCCCAACGTACCCCGGATTCGCCAGTCCAGTGGCGTAACAGGCTTAGCCCCTCTTCCTGAATTGAGAAACGCGCCGCTAGCGCGGGCACGTCCAACAGCGCCAGTACCTGCTCTGAGGTAAAACGGCTTTGTGGCAGATCCAGCAGGGAGATAAAGGCTTGTAGCGCAGGATGCGCCTGCCTGGCCTTGCGGTCGGAAATGGCAAACGGTAGATAGCGCCCGGCCGGGGCATTGCCAAACACCGCCTGAATATACGGGGTGTAGCTGTCGATATCCGCCACCATCACGATGATGTCGCGCGCGGTGAGTTGGGGATCTTCTGCCAGCATCGTCAGCAACCGATCGTGCAGCACCTCGACTTCGCGCTGAGGGCTGTGGCAGGCATGCAGACTGATGGAGCGATCCTGCGGATCGAGCTGGCGTTTATTGTCACTGCGCTCCAGGGTTTCCGGCGTGGTGCCGATCAGTGCGTGATCTTCCAGCTCCAGCATGTCGTGCTGAATGGCGTGCAGCAAGCTATCAGCCGGGATCTCGACAAAGGCATCCACCTCCTGCACCGCCTCCATCTGCGACAGTAAATACAGATGGTCGCGCCCAAGCTTGCCCCAGGAAGCCAGCAGTGGGTTACTCAGCTGTTGTTCGCCCTCGGCATCAAATAGTTGGGCTGCCTGTTCCGGCTGGCGGAACAGGCCTTGCTCCCGTGCCTGGTGATAGTGGCGGCGTTTACGGCTCTGCAAACGGGCCAGAAAGGCGTAGTCCTGAATGTCGCCCCAGTAATAGCGACAGGGGTTGGTAAACATCAGATGGATATCAATATGTTTACCCAAGGCCTGCAGTGCTTCCAGGTAAATTGGCGGCAAGGCAGAAATCCCACAGATAAAGACCCGTGGCGGCAACCCCGCAGGGCATTGAGTGGCATTCTCCAGCGCGCTGATAAACCGGCGATATAAGTTGGCACGGTGCCATTCAGGCTGACCCAGCTCGTGGGTATATTCCACCAGCCGATGCCACAGGGGGGCTTGCCAGCTTTGCGCCTCCGCCAGCCCTTCTACCGCCTCCCCACGCTGCCAACTCTCCAGCCACTGCGGGCGATAAACCAGATATTGGTCAAACAGATCGGCAACGCGCCCGGCGAGCTGGTGGATCTTGCGCTTGTCGGCGTCATCGGTCAGGTAATGCTGTAGAGGAGCAAACTCGGGCCGGGTCAGCATGCCTGGCAGCAGCCACATCAGCTTCCAGGTCATGGCATCTTTGCTAAAGGCGCTCTCTTTGGGAATGCCTGGCAATACCTTGGTGAACATGTCCCAGATAAAGGTCGCCGGGAGCGGGAAAACGATATTCGCGGCAATGCCAAACTGCTCGGCCAACTGCATCTGCAACCACTGTGCCATACCGGGGCTTTGCACCAGCACCACTTCCTGTTGAAACGGATCGGCCAAAGGTTCTCTGGCTATCAGCGCGCTGGTCAGCGTTTTCAGCAAGTCCAACTGATTGGAATGATAAACCGTAAACATGAGGCTCCTTGGAAGCGAAAAAGGGCATTACCGACTACTGACTCAACGGCCCCTCACCCTAACCCTCTCCCACAGGGCTGAGGAATCCCCAGAAAAAAATGAAAGGCACGATGAAGTGTGATCTACTGGTTGCGCTAACAAAACAGAAGAGACCTCATCGTGCCTTTACAAACAGT
>NZ_JBLJAK010000026.1:0-66833 GCF_047530105.1 Serratia sp. T13T92
CAAAAAGGGCGTGCCATTCTTCGGGCGTGCGGATGTTCCTCATGGGTTTGCTCCGTGTTGATGATCGGGAACAAGATCATGGCAACATCGCGAACGCAATAACAGGTGGGGTTCCAGCGACGCTTACCTTCTACGTAGCTGATGTTTCTGACATCAACCCCCGAGCAGCGCTGCGCCTGTTCAATCACCTCAGCCTGTGACTGTGGGCCAGGTACGCTGTAACCGTTGGTTTTACCACCGTGGTTCAAGGCGCTACCTTTGATAACGCCATAAATGTTATCGCCATCCGCCACCGCACGTGCCAGCGGCTTTAGCACCAGGCTACCTACACCTTCGCTGGGAACATACCCGTCCCCCTGCGCGGCGAAAGCCATGCAGCGACCATGGCTGGACAAGAACTGTTTGTGTGCCAGGTAGGCATATTTATTGGGGTGAATCGACAGGTTAACGGCGCCGGCAATCGCCGCCGCGCACTCCCCCAACATCAGGCTCTGGCAAGCCAGATGAATCGCCGACAGCGACGAAGAACACATGGTGTTAAGCGTCAAGCTTGGCCCATTGAAGTTGCAGAAGTAAGAAACCCGGTTGGTAATCGAGGCACTGTTACTCATAAACAGACCCAGATTACTGCCCAGTCCATAGGGCTGATACTCTTCAACTGTCGTACCCGCGAATACGCCCACCCTTCGCGCTGGATCCAGTGTGTCGCGGGTATATCCGGCATCTTCCAACGCCCCATAGGCAGACTGCATGAACAGACGCTCTGCGGGATCCATCTGTTCAGCCTGATACGGCGAAAGGTTGAAAAACAGCGGGTCGAAACAGTCTACGTCGCGGACAAATCCGCCCCATTTTCCGTAAATTTTGCCCTGAACGCCTTTTTCTGGGGAAAAATAATCACGCCAGTCCCAGCGCTCTGGCGGAATTTCCGTAATACAGTCGACATTCCCCACCAGGTTTTGCCAGAACTCAGTGATGTTCTCCGCGTTAGGGTAACGCCCATCCAGGCCGATGATGGCAATATCAAAGACGGACGTAGGCTGCGAAGATGGCGATACAAAAAGGCTGGACGGGTCATAGCGGTGTTCGCTTTTTGCCAATATTTCTGCGCACATATTCGGTGCCGCTTTATCAGCATTTGACACGCCAAAATGTTCGACCAACTCAGGAGAATAATGATCCAGAAGATAATCCGTTACGCTTTCGATGGTATAATGTTCGAAAAACAATGTTACTGGTAATTCGTCAAAAATATCTTCAAGCTCCTGTGTAATAGACACTACAGCAAGGGAACTAAAACCAAATTCATTGAATGGTGAATGATCTTTCAACGCCTTGGGTGATAGCCTCAATGTACGGCCTATCAACTCTCTCAGATAACGTTTTGTCATGTCCCGCAAACTGTCTTCTTTATTTTTCTCTCGGGCTGTTCCGGAAGATGACAAGATCGTTTTCGTTGTGCACTTCCCTTGTGGAAAATCGCTCAGCCAAGCGATCACGGCCTTCCGTTGGTTCACCAAAAGATGATCCGTTATTGCCTGTATATTTCTATTTTTAAAAAAGAAGGTGGAGCCAATCCCTTCAAAAAAACCTCCCAGCAAGCACGCAAGCTGTAAGGCAAGAGAAGAATTGACCCCGTAACGCGTCAACGGTTCCTTTTCACTGATTCTGTTCACAGGCGTGTTCAGTTGACTCGCAATCAACTGCGCTAAACGCTGATTCAATTGTTCATTTAACGACGCCCCCCCCTCATTCTGTGATTCCTGTAATTCCATTTCCCGTATCCTTCACAAATAGAGCCAGAACAGCTAACCGATTTTTTTTTCAACATCAATGTACTACAACATTAGAAAATAAATTGTACTGAACACAAAAAAAAGAGTAGTCCATTATTAAACCGAGATACATCCGATTTATTTTTAATCGTTAAACGTATAAACTCAGAACAATCACTCTTTAAATTAAATTGAATTAATGCAAGTCTAAAAATATCACTCCTGACACCCACACCCTATGCCCCATAAAAACCGGATAACTTTAAATCATAAAAATGGAGGCGCGACCAGCAAGATGAGCAAAAATAGGATTAAAACTATTGCCATAGTAATTATTTTTTGTATTACCGCATATTATGGCTATCAATCTCAGCAGCAACAGGAGAAACCGCTGACGCTTTATGGCAATGTCGATACCCGATCGGTTAATGTCGGATTCCGGGTATCAGGTCGACTTGCCTCGCTTAATGTGGATGAAGGTGACATCGTCAAAGAGGGGCAGATACTCGGCCAGTTAGACTCTGGAAGTTACCTTGATGCGTTGACGTTGACACGTGCGAATGTAGCTAGCGCCAAAGCCAGGTTGTCTCTGCTGGAGGCAGGTTATCGTGATGAAGAGATAGGTCAGGGGCATTCCGAGGTAGCCCAACGTCTTGCTGCTTACAACTACGCCAATAGCGTTTTACAGCGGCAACTGAAATTATGGAAGTTGAAAGCCATTCCAGAAAACCAACTGGAGGAGGCCCGTTCCATCCGCGACCAGGCATTGGCCGCGCTGCAGGTTGCAAAAGAACAACTCACGATATTTCAGAAAGGCAGCCGCCCACAACAGATTGAAGAGGCTAAAGCTAACGTTTTGTATTACCAGGCAACCGAATCACAGGCGCTACGCGACTTTTTGGATACCACCTTATATGCCCCTTCCATCGGTGTAGTGTTAACTCGTGCCGTAGAACCTGGCACCATACTCAACGCAAACCGCACGGTATTTACGCTGTCACTGACAGAGCCCGTGTGGATTCGAGCCTATGTTAGTGAAGCGAGTCTCGGCAAGGTAGCACCAGGCACGAAGATGAAAATATCCACTGACAGCCGTCCGCACAACTACTACCACGGTAAAGTTGGCTTTATCTCCTCTACTGCCGAATTTACGCCCAAGAATGTGGAAACCCCCGATCTGCGTACCGATCTGATTTATCGCCTGCGCATTGTCGTTACCGATCCCGATAGCTCATTGCGACAGGGAATGCCCGTCACCCTGCATTTTACCGACGACGTAAAGTAGCTCAGGCCAAGGGCAGAATAACAATGATAAAACCAACACTCGTTATTGAGATGGAGTCGCTGCAAAAACATTTCCCAACTCGCGAGCAACCCGCGGTCAATGGTTTGACCGCCGTATTGCACAGTGGTGCAGTAACGGGTCTTATCGGCCCTGATGGTGCAGGAAAAACCACCCTGATCCGCATGCTCGCTGGCCTGATGACACCAACCGGAGGGAAAGTTCGGGTGGCGGGGTTGGATCCCTGCACGCAATCTCGCCATCTACATACCATTCTGGGCTATATGCCGCAGAGGTTCGGTCTGTATGAAGACTTGACGGTCATCGAAAATCTGACGCTATACGCAGAGCTGCGCGGCATAAGAGGGGAACAGCGTAGACAAGCCTTCAGTCGCCTATTGACGTTTACCGATTTGACGCATTTTACCAACCGCATGACCGGTAAGCTTTCCGGTGGTATGAAGCAAAAACTGGGGCTGGCTTGTACGTTACTCGGCCAACCCCAGGTTTTGTTGCTCGACGAACCCAGTGTAGGTGTCGACCCCATTTCACGTAGTGAACTGTGGCAGATGGTGCATGAGCTCGCCGACGACGGAATGTTGATCTTATGGAGTACCTCCTACCTGGATGAGGCTGAGCGATGCAGCAATATCCTGTTGATAAACGAGGGTAAGATTTTATTCAACGGCGTACCACAAACACTGACACAGAGCATGACAGGGCGTACCGTGCAAATTGAGACATCGGAAATCAGCCATCGCGCACTATTACAGCGAGCAATTGTCCTGCCAGAAGTTAGTGACGGCGTCATCCAGGGGAAATTTTTACGTCTGGCTTTGCAAGCAGGAGTCGATCGCCAGCAACTGCGACACAATCTCAATCTGTCCTGCGCGAAGATAACGGATACAGCCCCCCGTTTTGAAGACGCTTTCATTGATCTGCTTGGCGGTAATCAGAACAGTAAGTCAGTTCTGACAGAGGTCCTGTCAGCCATTGAGGCAAGTCCAGATGAAACGGTTATTGAAGCCCGGGAATTAACCAAAAGATATGGCGATTTTTTCGCCAATGACCGTGTCAGTTTCAAAGTACAGCGTGGTGAAATATTCGGCTTGCTTGGTCCCAACGGCGCGGGAAAATCCACAACGTTTAAGATGATGTGCGGGTTACAGGTTCCCAGTTCCGGCCAAGCTCTGGTTCTGGGTGAAGATTTGAAAAAAAACGCCAGCAATACACGCCAACGCCTGGGATACATGGCACAAAAATTTGCGCTGTACAGCAACCTGACGGTCGCGCAGAACCTGCGATTTTTTTCCGGCATTTATGGTCTGCGTGGCAAAAAGCAGCACGACAAAATGACTGAAATGATCGCCGCCTTCAACCTGCATTCCCTGATGGGCCAAAAAACAGATTCCCTTTCCCTGGGATATAAACAGCGTCTGGCCTTGGCCTGCGCCCTTATGCATCAACCAGACATTCTGTTTCTTGATGAACCCACCTCTGGCGTTGATCCCATTACTCGCCGGGAATTCTGGCTACATATCAATGGAATGGTGGATAAAGGCGTTACGGTAATGGTGACGACGCACTTTATGGAAGAAGCAGAGTATTGTGACCGCATTGCATTAGTTTACCGCGGAAAAATTATCGCTATTGGCACCCCAGACGAGCTTAAACACCAGATTGCCAATGCGCAAAACCCCGATCCGACGATGGAACAAACGTTTATCGCATTGATCAAAAATTATGATGCAGAGGAAGCATAATGGACAGCGATCGTTTTTCCTGGAGACGCCTGCACGCGCTGTGCATCAAAGAGATACGACAAATCCTGCGTGACCCCAGCACTGGCTTGGTCGCAGTCGTTATCCCACTAATGCTGTTAGCCATTTTCAGTTATGGTATCAATCTAGACTCCAATCGGCTGAAGCTTGGCATACTGGTTGAGCAGCGAAGCAAGGACGCCAACGATCTCATCCAGGCCTTTACCAGTACGCCCTATATCACTCCTTTCCTCAGCATCAGCCGACCTGAGTTGACTGAAATGATGCAAGCCGGTCATATCAGCGGCATGGTGGTTATTCCTGCGGATCTCTCCAAACGTCTGGCACATCCGGACGAGCGGGCGCCACTGCAAGTGATCACCGACGGTAGCGATCCCAACACGGCCAACTTCGTTCAAGGTTATGTTCAGAGCATCTGGCAAATCTGGCAGTTGCAGCAAAGTAACGACCAGGGCCGCAATGATCGGCCGCTGATTGAGCCTAAAATACGCTACTGGTATAACCCAGCCGCGAACAGTCAGTATTTCATCGTGCCTGGCGCGATCACCATCATCATGACCGTAATTGGTGCAATTCTGACTTCGCTGGTCATTGCTCGCGAATGGGAACGCGGCACAATGGAAGCATTGCTTTCTACCCAAATCACACCGGCGGAGTTTCTGTTGTCCAAACTGATACCCTATTACCTATTGGGTCTGAGCGTGATGGGGCTTTGTATGCTGACCTCAACCCTGATCCTCGGCATCCCTTTCCGCGGTTCATATCTACTGTTGCTGCTCACCAGCAGTCTATTCATGCTCAGCTCACTCGGACTGGGAATGCTGATTTCAACAGTGACGCGCCTTCAGTTCAACGCCGCATTGATTTCAATGAACGCCGCCTTTTTGCCTGCCGTGATGCTTTCCGGCTTTATTTTCCCAATTGACAGCATGCCTGTGTTAGTTAGGGCTGTAACGTATATCATTCCCGCCCGCTTCTTCGTCAGCGCAATGCAAACCCTGTTTCTGGCAGGAAATATCGGCGTCGTACTGGTTACTAACCTGTTATTTCTAGTCTCTTCAGCAACCATACTGCTCTGGTTGACCGCCAATAAAACCCTACGACGACTAGATTAAGGAGCCTCTATGCTGTCTCGTTTATGGACATTGATCGCTAAAGAAATGCAGGCCCTTTTTAGCGATGCAGATACTCGTGCCGTCCTAATCGTCCCCGTTATTTTACAGGCTCTGCTTTTTCCCTATGCCGCTACGCTGGAGGTAAAAAACGCCACACTCGCCATTTATAACGAGGATAATGGTCTACAATCAATGGAGTTGATCCAGCGCCTGGCTATGGCGGATTCGTTCTCTCGTACCATCCTGTTGCATAATCCGCAAGAGATCAAAACGACGATAGATAACCAACGAGCGTTGCTACTGATTCGTTTTCCCGTCGATTTTTCCCAGAATATTATCAACGGCAATACGGCGTCGATTCAATTGTTGCTTGATGGCCGTAGCTCAAACAGCGCAAGGATCGCCGCCAACTATGCTCAGTCGATCATTTTGCAGTATCAGAACGAAATACTTGCTGATTATGGTTATGAAAAACCTAACAACAGCGAGTTAATCATACGTAATTGGTACAATCCGAGCCTGGATTTTAAATGGATGATCATACCCTCTCTGATCGCTATGATTGCTACCATAGGGGTCTTAATGGTCACCGCCCTTTCGGTTGCCCGCGAACGTGAACAGGGTACCCTGGATCAGTTGCTGGTGTCGCCCATAACTACCTGGCAGCTTTTTATCGGAGAGGCAGTACCAGCAGTGTGTGTCGCGTTCTTTCAGGCAACGTTGGTCTTGCTGATCGGTATTTTTTTGTTTTCGATCCCCTTCAGTGGTTCACTGTGGCTGTTTTATTTTTCTATGCTGATTTACGGCCTTTCACTGGTTGGTTTCGGGTTATTTATCTCATCACTGTGCCAGACCCAACAACAAGCATTTATCGGCACCTTTGGAATGGTGATGCCAGCAATTTTGCTATCAGGTGCTATTTCCCCTGTCGAGAATATGCCCCAGTGGTTGCAACACCTGACCATGCTCAACCCCATGCGCCATTTTGTGAATATCACCAAGCAAATATATCTGAAAGATGCCAGCATCAACATTGTCTGGGAAAGTCTGTGGCCTCTGATGATTATTACCGTTCTCACCGGAGGCATTGCATATATCATCTTTAGGAGCAAAATTGTCTGACTAGAGGTATCCCATAACTTGAGGGGCCAGGTCATAATTAAAACAGCTCGAGGCTCTGGGATAGTATCACCCGCTTTCGCAAACAAATGCATCACCAAGCCGGCTCTACACAAACCCGCCTCCAGATCACACCCTCAACATTTAACATGAAAAGTACAATTTTTTACCTGAATGTTACATTCCATTAAAATACCCTTCCCCCATACTCATCCCACGCCCACCCCTACCGAGGGAACCAACTGATGAAAACTAGCAACCCGATGCTGGAAAAATTACTGCCCATTCTGCCACTTATCGCTGCCAACGCCGCACAGGCGGAAAGCGAACGAAAAGTACCGGATGAGAATATCCGTTTGTTAAAAAGCATAGGTATGCACCGGGTGTTCCAACCGAAAAAATTCGGTGGCCTGGAAATCTCCCTGCCAGAATTCACCGACTGTGTCGCCGCGCTGGCCGGAGCCTGTGGCGGAACCGCCTGGGCTTTCAGTTTGTTATGCACCCACAGCCATCAGATAGCGATGTTTTCTCCCAAACTACAACAAGAGATCTGGGGAGATAATCCAGACGCCACCGCCAGCAGCAGTATTGCCCCGTTTGGCCGCATTGAGGAAGCCGAAGGCGGTGTTTATCTGAGCGGTGAGATGGGCTGGAGCAGCGGTTGTGACCATGCCGAATGGGCGATTGTCGGCTTTCGCCGCAAAAACGCCGACGGTGAGTTGCTCTACAGCTTTGGCGTGATCCCACGTAGCGATTACGAAATTCGTGATGACTGGTTTGCGGTTGGCATGCGCGGCAGCGGTTCCAAAACGCTGGTGATAAAAAATGCCTTCGTGCCGAACCACCGCATTGAGGCCGCTCAGGATATGATGCACGGGCGCTCTGCGGGTTTCGGCCTTTACCCAGACAGTAATATTTTCTACTCGCCCTATCGCCCCTATTTCGCCTGCGGTTTTGCCGCCATCAGCCTTGGCGTTGCCGAGCGTATGCTAGTCGCCTTTAAAGAAAAAACCCAAAACCGCGTGCGAGCCTATACCGGAGCCAGCGTGGGGACGGCTACCCCGGCGCTGATGCGTCTGGCGGAGTCCACCCATCAGGTTGCTGCCGCCCGCGCCTTTTTGGAAAAAACCTGGCAAGAACATGCCGAACACGGCCGAAAGCACCAATATCCTTCCCACGAGACTTTGACGTTCTGGCGTACCAACCAGGCCTACGCGGTCAAAATGTGTATCGAATCGGTCGATCGCTTGTTCAGCGCTGCAGGGGCAACCAGTTGGATGGAAAGCAATGAGATCCAGCGCCTGTTCCGCGACTCGCACATGACTGGGGCACACGCCTATACCGATTACGATGTCTGTGCACAGATATTAGGCCGCGAGTTGATGGGGTTAGAACCCGATCCGACGATGGTATAACGAGCAGGAGAACCTATTTAATGACACATCACACAGAACCTGCTCTGGATCCCCGCGCATTCCGGCGTGCGCTGGGCAACTTCGCCACCGGCGTGACGGTAGTGACGGCAGCAACCGCAGATGGCACCCGCGTGGGAGTCACGGCCAATAGCTTTAACTCGGTATCACTGGATCCGCCGTTGGTATTGTGGAGCATTGATAAACGCTCCGGCAGCTACGCGATCTTTGAACAAGCCAGCCACTTCGCCATTAACGTGCTGGCCGCCGATCAGATGGATATCTCCAATCGTTTCGCCCGCCCCAGCGAGGATAAATTTGCCGGGATTGAGGTGGAGGTCGGCGCGGGTGACGTACCTTTGCTTACCGACTGTGCCGCACGCTTTCAGTGTGAGAAATATCAGCAAGTTGACGGCGGTGACCATTGGATCCTGATTGGTAAAGTGGTGGCGTTTGACGACCTGGGCCGCGCACCGCTGGTGTATCACCAAGGATCCTATTCCATGGTGCTGCCTTATCCGCAGGTGGCGGAGCGCGTTGCACAGAATGCAGTAGGCAGCGCCAGGCAGGAACGCTTGAATAACAACGTCTTCTACTTGCTCACCCAGGCGCTGCGCAGCTATCAAAGTAGCTACCAGCCCAAGCAGCTCTCCACCGGGTTGCGGGCCAGCGAGGCCAGAATGCTGTTGGTATTAGACAGCGACGCCTGCCTTGATAAGGCCTGCCTGCTGGCAGAAATGGCGATGCCAACCAGAGAAATCGAAGAGGCGCAGGAAGCGTTGTACCGTAAAGGCTTGGTATCCAGCACCGAGAATGGCCATCACTTGACCGAGGCTGGCGAACGCCAGGCCAGCGTGCTGAGAGATATTGCCGCCAAACAGCAAGAACAGGTCCTGTCCGCCTTCACGGCAGACGAAGTGGGCATTTTGAAGAAGCTGTTGCGCGGTATTATTGCCAATAGTCAGTGATTTAAATCGGTAAACCTCATGCGCATTGTCGGCAACGGCAATGCGCATGAAAACCTCACCACCACATCCTACCTATTCATGCAGCCGTGAACCAATACGCGCCACAGACATTCTCTGCCCTACCCAACCTAGCGCCGCGCAGACAGCCATCACCAACGTCATGGCAAACGGCGTGTCATCCTGCAACCAGGAAACAGCCAGGCTTGCCAACGCCCCCATGCCAAACTGCAATGAGATAGCGAGCGCGCTGGCACTCCCAGCCTGTTGGCCACGTTGTTGCAACAGGAGCGACAGGCTGTTGGTGCCAATAGCATTCACCAGCGACATAAACAACACCACCAGAATCACCAGGATAGAGAGGCTCTGCTGATGGAACACCAGTAGCAATAACCCAAACAACACCTGGGCGCTGCTTTGTATCATCAACAGGCGCGGCAGGCTGTAAACCTTCAGCATCCGCACGTTCAGCAGCAGCACGGCGATCATGCCAATGACGTTGCAGCCAAACAGCAGCCCGTAATACTGAGCGGGCACCTGGAAGTAGCTGATGTAGACAAAGGGAGAACCGCTGATAAAGGCAAACATGCCCGCGAAGGAAAACGCCAGGGTAGCAATAATGCCCATTGCTTCTCTGTCACGGACCAACAGGCAATAGTTATGAAACGCCTTCAGGATGCTGCCTGACTGCCCTGGCGGGGTTTTTAACGTCTCCGGCAGTACCCAGAACACCAATAACCCGCTGATACAACCCACCACCGCCAACAGCATGAAGATGGCTTGCCAGTCGAAGACCGTCAGCAAAGCACCGCCCAACAGCGGGGCCAGCAGCGGTGCAATCATGGTAACCAGCGTCATTAGCGATAATACTCGGGGCAGTTCATCTGAGGTATAAACATCTCTGGCGATAGCCCGCGCCATCACCACGGCGGCCCCGCTGCCAAATGCCTGTAGCGCCCGCAGTACCACCAATTGCTCAATCTGGGTGACCTGCGTGCATAGCACGCTGGCAATCACAAACAACAGCATGCCGCTAAGCAACAGCTTTCGCCTGCCTAGCCGATCGCTAAGCGGCCCGTACAGCAACATGCCGATGCAAAAACCGGCAAAGAATGCCCCCAATGAGTGCTGCATTTGCCCCTGTGTGGCATGCAGTTGCTGCCCCATAGCGGGTAACGCAGGTAGATACATATCAATCGACAGCGGGCCAAAAGCCACCAGCGATCCCAGTAGCGGGATCAACCAACGTGGCGGCCGGTTAGTAAAGGCAGGTGGCATAGCGGCTCCTCTATCATCAATAACGCCTCAGCGGTTGTGGGTGTGAGTCTTGGTGATTATTCGTTAACATATTAACAATCATCTGATGAAATGGACACATTTAAGACAACATTTGTGTCTTTCCTGACGAGAATGGATTTTGTTAATACATTAAAGAAAACAGGACTGGCGTTGATACGCAGAGGGCTGAGAATGCTGGGAAGATGTATTTTTAGCGGGAACCCAGAGCTCCCGCAGAGGTTATGGTTGCCGGGTTGCCTTACATCGCATTCAACTTCGCAACAGCATCGCTCGGCAGTTTGAGCTGGGCTACGGCAAGATTCTCTTTCAGATGGGCTAGGGAAGATGTCCCTGGGATCAGCAGAATGTTTGGTGAACGCTGCAGCAACCAGGCAAGTGCCACTTGCATAGGCGAGGCTCCCACCTGCTGCGCAACTTCCGACAACGTCGTAGACTGCAACGGCGTGAATCCACCCAGCGGGAAGAACGGCACATAGGCAATGCCCTTGCCAGCCAGTTCGTCGATCAGTGCGTCGTCATCCCGGTGTGCCAGGTTGTAATTATTCTGTACGCAGACAATCTCACAAATCTTCTGCCCTTGCGCAACCTGAGCCGAGGTGACATTACTCAGCCCTATATGGCGGACCAGCCCCTGCTGTTGTAGCTCGGCTAGCACGGAGAGTGGCTCTTCAATCGACCCCTCTGCCGGGCCATGTGCATCAAACATGCAGCGCAGATTGACCACATCAAGCACATCCAACCCCAGATTACGCAGGTTGTCATGCACGGCCTGGGTCAGCTCCGCCGGAGAAAATGCAGGCAACCATGCGCCTTGCTCATCGCGGCGAGCGCCGATCTTGGTGACAATGACCAGATCGTCGGCATAAGGATGCAGTGCCTGGCGAATAATTTGATTGGTGTAATGCGGGCCATAAAAATCGCTGGTATCGATATGGTTGACCCCGTTGGCAACCACTTCACGCAGAACCGCGATGGCCGTTTCAGGCTCCTTCGGCGGACCGAAAACCCCAGGCCCGGCGAGCTGCATGGCGCCATAGCCGAGCCGCTTGACGGTATGCGTGCCGAGCGTAAAGGTACCTGACAGATGAGTGCTGGACATAATCAAACTCCTAATAAGATGGCGCAAAATTCAGACGCTGCTATTACCAACGATAGGCAAACAATATATACCCGTCGCCTGGCAAGCTACAGCGTTCAAACCTATCCGCGACAGATTTATAGGTGCAAACCTATAACCAGGCTGTGCGGTGAGCATCTAGGGAGGGAATACCCACACAACACCATGTCCAACCGTAGGGGCGCTGCATGCTGCGCCCTTCTTTATCCTGCCAAACACCTCGCAAAAATAAACATTTGGCCTATTTGTACCAAACACCCTCAGATGAAATAACCAAAACCAGGAGGAAAAATGACACATGACCGTTCAAGAGAAAGCGTTCGCTTACGCAACTACGACTATGCTTCGGTGGGATTCTATTTTGTAACGATATGCACCCACCAGCGCCAATGCCTTTTCGGCACAATAAATAATTCAATCATGCAGCTCAATAACCACGGGCTTATCGCGGAAAAATGCTGGCTGCAAATACCTCAGCACTTTGCTGCTGTTGGGTTAGACCATTTTGTCGTGATGCCTAACCATATGCATGCGTTATTGCATATTCATATGGAGACTAGCGCTACCGTAGCAACGATTATTCGCAGTTTTAAAGCCGCTGTGACTCGCCAGTTACAGCGACCTATCTGGCAACGTAACTATTGGGAAAGGGTTATTCGTACCGAAAGAGAGTTAGGGTTAGCGCGGGAGTATATCGCGAATAACCGAACAGATAAAGCCGAGGATTATTAGCCTGGTGATTGCTCGTCCAAAGTTAACCATTGGTTATATGAACGGGCGCAGCATGCAGCGCCCCTACGTTCAGAACCGGTTGAAGTTTGTCAGCATGCAGCGTATCTACAAGGTGTTTGCCAGAGCTATCAAGCCCGATGGTGCTGCAAACGTTCACTGCGGTAGAAACTCAATACACACCAGCCGAGGGCGATCAGTGCCAACGGCGCGCCGACGAAGCCAATGTTTGGCATTCCCAGATGCAGGCTGACCTGGTTGCCCAGCAACGCCCCGCCGCCGATCCCAAAGTTATACAAACCGGAGAAGATCGCCATCGAGACATCGGTCGCATCCGGTGCCAGACTGAGCACCTTCGCCTGCATGGAAAGACCAATCGCCATGATGGCCATGCCCCAGATCACACACAGCAACGTCAGAGTCGTTTCATTACCGGAGGCGGGCAACAGCAATAACAGGCTGAGGGCCAGCAGGCCAATTGCGCCCATAAAGAAACCCGACGGGAAGCGTTCGCTATAGCGGCTGAACAGCAGGCTGCCAACAATACCCGCAGCGCCGAACAGCAACAACATCAAGGTGGTAAAGTTGGCGGATAACCCAGCCACGGTCTGGATAAAGGGCTCGATGTAGCTGTAGGCAGTAAAGTGCGCCGTCACCACGATGATGGTCAACATATACAGGCTGACCAGCTCCGGGCGTTTGAACAGCAGGGGAACGCTGGCCAGTGAACCAGAATGCTCGCTTTTTAACACTGGCAGCAAGCGCCATAGCATCACCAACGCCAGGGTGGCGCACACGGCAATGCCAATAAACGTCATACGCCAGCCGAGCAATTGCCCCACCACTCGGCCTAACGGTAATCCCAACACCATCGCCAGCGCGGTTCCCCCCGCCAACATGCTCAGCGCCTGTGCCTTCTTGCCCGCCGGAGCCACCCGAATGGCCAATGACGCAGTGATCGACCAGAACACCGAGTGTGCCAATGCCACACCGGCGCGCGAGATCACCAGCGTGGTGAAGTTCCACGCCACCGCAGTGAGCACATGGCTGGCAATAAACAGGACAAACACCCAGATCAGCAATTTACGCCGTTCGATCTTGCTGGTCAGCAACATACAGACCAGCGACATCGTGGCAACGATCCAGGCATAAATCGTGATGATCAGCCCCACCTGCTCGGTTTGCATCCCAAAGCTTTGGGCAATATCACTCAATAACCCGACTGGGATAAATTCGGTGGTATTAAAGATAAATGCCGAAATGGCCAAGACGACCACGCGCATCCAGGCGGTCGAGCGGGAAGTGCTGATTTCATCCATTGTAAGGTGTTCCGGAACAGGGGCTGGCAGTGGTGCCATTTTAACTAACCCATAACCAGAATGCGACCTAGATCACGTTTTTGTAGCGCTGTTTTTTTCAACAGTAGGAGCGCCGTATGTGACGCCCCTACGATCGAGGATGTTCAATGTGCCCCTCATCGGGGCGGTTACCTTTATGCGCCTCCCAGATAAGCCTTCCTCACCTCCTGATTGCTCAGCAGTTCTGCACCGCTGCCGCTCAGGCGGATTTGCCCATTGACCATCACGTAGCCCCGATCGGACAGCTTCAGCGCATGGTTGGCGTTTTGCTCCACCAGGAAAATTGTCATGCCGCCGTTGGCCAGTTCACGCAGAATGCTGAAGATCTGTTTGACGATGATCGGTGCCAGCCCCAGGCTAGGCTCATCCAGCAACAGCAGCTTTGGCCGGCTCATCAGCGCACGGGCTATCGCCAGCATTTGCTGTTCACCGCCGGACATGGTCATCGCCCGCTGGTTACGCCGCTCTTTCAGACGTGGAAACAGCTCATACATACGCTGCATATCTTCAGCAGCATGATGGTTGCCGAGGGTAATCGTGCCCATCAGCAGATTTTCTTCCACGCTCATGTCAGGGAAAATCCGCCGCCCTTCCGGGGCCTGGGCAATGCCGCTACTGGCCACAAAATGCGTCGACCGCTGGCTGATATCCGTCCCCTGAAACAGGATCTGTCCACCGCTGATGCGAGGTTGGCCAAAGATTGACATCAGCAAGGTGGATTTCCCCGCCCCGTTGGCCCCGATCAACGCTACGGTTTCCCCTTGCCTGACCTGCAATGACACCTGTTGCAGCGCCTGGATCGGGCCGTAATGGACATCTACCTCGCGAAATTCCAGCATCACCTCGCTCATCCCGCCAGCTCCTCTTCGTCTGCGCCCAGATAGGCGGCGATCACGCTGTCATTGTGTTGGATCTCCTGCGGTGTTCCCTCGGCGATCACATTACCGTGATCCAGCACGATCACCCGGTCAGAAATCTCCATCACCATTCCCATATCATGTTCGATCAGCAGCACCGTAATATCATGATGCTGGCGCAGAAAGCGGATGATCCGGCTCAGGGTCGCGGTTTCCACCGGGTTCAACCCGGCGGCGGGTTCGTCCAGGCAGATCATTTCTGGGGTGGTGCACATCGCGCGGGCGATCTCCAGCCGCCGCTGCTGGCCGTAGGACATCTCCCCCGCCAGCCGGTTGGCACAGTCCACCAACTCGACCACCTCCAGCCAGTAAAATGCGCGGTCCAGCGCTTCATTTTCTGCCCGGCGATAGGCAGGCGTATTGAGCACGCCTGCAATCAGGTTGCGGTTACTCAAACGGTGTTGCGCCACCAGCAGGTTCTCCACCACCGACATCTCACGGAACAGACGGATATTCTGGAAGGTGCGGGCCAGCCCGGCACGGTTCACCAGATGTGTACCACCAAACATTTTGTAGTACAGGCGGGAACCCAGTTGCACGGGGTTAATCCAGTCCCCTGCACGGAATTTCTGGCCGAGGATACGGATCACATCAATGGGCCGTTTGTGAGTATTGAGCAGGATCGCCCCGCCGCTGGCACGGTAAAAACCCGTCAGGCAGTTGAACACCGTGGTTTTCCCCGCGCCGTTCGGGCCGATCAACGCTGTGATCGACCCACGCTCCACCTCGAGATTTACATCGTTCAGCGCTTTGATGCCACCGAAATGCATCATCAAATGTTCAACGCGCAAAATGGCATCGCTCATGGTGCTACCCCCTTGCGTGGCGTAAAGCTGCTACGGCTGATACGCACCAGGCCGCGTGGCCGCCAGATCATCATCAACACCATCAGTACGCCAAACAGCAACACTCGATATTCGGCAAAGCTGCGCAGCAGTTCCGGGGCCACCGTCAGCACAAAGGCTGCCAGCACGACGCCGATAGTCGATCCCATTCCCCCGAGCACCACGATCGCCAGGATCAGCGCCGATTCAAAGAAGGTAAACGACGTTGGATTGACGAACCCTTGATAGGTAGCAAAGAACACCCCGGCGATACCCGCGGTGGAAGCTCCCATCATAAACGCCGAGAGTTTGACCAGCACATGATTAAGCCCGAGAGAACGGCAAGCGATTTCATCCTCCCGTAACGCTTCCCATGCCCGCCCTATCGGCATCCGCGTCAGCCGGTGTTTGACGAACAGCACCAGCAACACCACCAGACACAACACCACATAGATGAAGATAAACTTCAGGTTGGGGTTATAGGTAATACCGAGGAACTCGTGGATCGGTATTCCCCCTTCCTTGGCTCGGCGGCCGAACTCCAGGCCGAACAGGGTCGGAGCAGGAACCGAAACGCCGTTTGGCCCACCGGTTAACGACACCCAGTTATTCAGCACCAGGCGAATGATTTCACCAAAGCCCAGCGTCACTATCGCCAGATAGTCACCGTGCATACGCAGCACCGGGAACCCCAGCAATGCCCCGGCCAGCGCCGCCATTAGCGCTCCCAGCGGCAACATCGCCCAAAAGCCCAGGCCCAAATACTGATAGCCCAACGCCAAGCCGTAGGCACCAATGGCATAAAACGCCACGTAACCCAGATCGAGCAGCCCGGCCAGCCCCACCACAATGTTCAATCCCAGCCCTAACAACACATAAATCAGGCCGAGGATCGCCACGGTCAGCAGGTATTTGGTCGCCATAAACGGGAACAGCAATACCAACACCGCCAGCAGAGGCAGGATCCAACGCAGGCTCGTTCTGGCTCCGACTGGCCGAACATAAACACCGTCATTGCCCCCTTCAAAACGCGCCGACACCTTGCGCCCCAGCGGCGTTTGCAAAAACAGGCTGAGTAACAAGCGCCCCACCATGACTACCGCAATAATCACCACCAGGCGACGGGGCTCAAAGTTGAAACTGTAGCCGTCCAGCACGATGCCGACGATCGGGCCAAACACAATCAGCGCGATCAGGCCCGCGAGAACGGCATCCAACAGGCTGCGTTTAATACTCAGCCCTTGATGAACTGTGGATTGAGACATAGTTTCCCTCACACCTTAGCGACCATTGGCCGCCCCAGCAGACCCTGAGGGCGGAAAATCAGGATCACCACCAGCAGACCGAATGAAAACACATCCTTGTAATCCGAGTTCACCATACCGGCGAACTGTGCCTCTGCCACGCCAAGCAGCAAGCCTCCGAGCATCGCGCCGGGCAATGAGCCAATGCCCCCCAGCACCGCTGCGGTGAAGGCTTTGACGCCGATAATAAAGCCCACGTAAAAATCGAAGGTGCCGTAGTTCATGGTGACCAGCACCCCGGCCAGCCCGGCCATCGCCGCGCCAATCACAAACACCAGCGAGATCACCCGATCGGTATTGATACCGAGTATCGATGCCATCTTGCGATCCTGTTGGGTAGCCCGGCAGATACGCCCCAGGCGCGTGCGTTGGATCACGTAGGTAAGCACCGCCATACCCAATAGTGCGGCGACCAGAATAAATACCTTGGTGTAGGTAATCTGGATCACACCGCCATCAAAATTGAGCCGAAAAACGCCGTCCAGCAGCGTGGGGATCCCCTGCTGGCGAGGCCCCTGACTAATTTGCGCGTAGTTCTGCAAGATCAGCGACATACCGATGGCAGAAATCAGCGGAGCCAGACGCGTGGAGTTACGCAGCGGTTTATAAGCGATACGTTCAATCACCCAACCATAAACGCCGGTGACCACGATGGTGAAAACCAGGGTGCCCAGGATCAACAGCGGGAAAGAGTGGAGACCAAAGAAGGAGAGCAGCGCCAGGCCAATCGCACACAGATAGGCAGAAATCATATACACCTCGCCGTGGGCGAAGTTGATCATGCCAATAATGCCGTACACCATGGTGTAGCCGATGGCGATCAGGCCATACACCGCGCCAAGGGTCAGGCCGTTAATCAGCTGTTGCAGGAAGAATACATCCATAATAAGCAATCTCACCTGATGGGCGAGCCGCAAGTTCAGCACCACGCGGCCCAAAGGGGGTTAAGGAACGGATCCGCCATACGCACGGATCCGTTGATCTTTACATCAGAGCTGGTGATATTTGCCTTTGTCATCCCATTGGTAGACCACGTAGTCTGATACCTTCAGGTCACCTTTTTTATCCCAGGCTTTTTTCCCCATCACGGTATCCACATCGTGAGATTTCAACCACTCGCTGGCCTTGGCACTGTCTTTACCACCGGTGGCATTGAACGCTGCAGCGATGGCCTGAATCGATGCGTAGGAGTACAGCGTGTACCCTTCTGGCTCAAATCCACTCTCGCGGAACTTGGCAATCACCGCTTTCCCTTCAGGGATCTGACGCGGATCGTTACCGAAGGTCATCAGCACGCCAGTGGTGTACTGTGGCCCACCGGCCGCCGTCACCAGTTCCTCGGTAACAATACAGTCGCCGGAGAAGAATTTGGCTTTCACCCCTTGCTCACGCATCTGGCGCACCAGCGGACCCGCCTCTGGATGGCAGCCGCCGAAGTACACCACGTCTGGATTAACCGAGGCGATTTTGGTCACCAGGGCGTTAAAGTCTTTCTCACCGCGCGACAGCCCTTCGTACATCACTTCCTTCACGCCACGTTTGTTCATTTCTGCCTTGGCGGCATCTGCCAGCCCCTGGCCGTAAGTGTCCTTATCATGGATGACGGCAATCTTTTTCGCCTTCAGGGTATCCAGCATGTAATTGGTGGCGATGACCCCTTGCTGATCGTCGCGGCCGCACATGCGGAACATGTTATTCATGCCACGTTCGGTGATTTTCGGGTTGGTGGAGCCGGGAGTGATGGCAATAATCCCAGCTTCGTCATACACCTCCGAAGCGGGCATGGTGGAAGACGAGCAGAAATGCCCCACCACCGCAGCGACGTGATCCTGATCGACCAACCGGTTAGCTACCGAGACGGCTTGCTTAGGTTCACAAGCATCATCGCCTTGCACCAGCTTGATTTTTTCCCCTTTAATTCCCCCGGCCGCATTGATGTCTGCGGCAGCCTGCGAGGCCCCACGCCAGTATTGATCCCCATAGGTGGCATTTGGGCCGGAGAATGGCCCGGCGACGCCAATCACGATATCGGCATGTGCAGAAAAAGCCGTACTAAAACAACCAATAAGCAGAGCAGCAAGCGGGGTTTTTAGCAATCTCAATGACATTTTGCATTCCTCAGCACTGTTTTAGCGAAAGACCGTAGACCCGGCCAGTTGCAAATTGCGGCCAATAACGGCGGCAGTTGCAGGACGACGGGTAATGACGTGGAGCAGTCACTTTATGTGTAGTCGGGGAAAATAATTTGCGCGAGAGCGCAACCGATTTACCCGCGTTTATCCAAGCAAAAATCTAGCCATTGTGACGGCGCATACAAAAATAGGGCAGATTTGCTGGCGCTCTCAGCCGTAAAAATGAGGAGGCTCACTGGTTTTAGCGGGCAACGAGCGTGAGAAAAGAACGAGGAGAATTTGCTGGCGCACCTTGCTGGTGCAACTGGAGGGCATTTTGGATGAGCAGAAAACAGAAACGCTCCCTAAGAGAGCGTTTCTGGTACAACACCATGTATTCCCGGAATATCTGAATACGGGGTATGCGCGTTAGGCGCCAGTCACACGCTCGATCAAGGCATTGGTCAGGTCGGTGCTGATACGGTTACAGGTTTTGGCAATGCGGAACTGATAGGCGGCATCCATGATTTGATGGATGTCGGTGCTGACATTGTCACGAATGCGCATGTAAAGCTTGGCCTGCGCCACAATATCGTTCAATTCTACGCTGCGGGTTTGATACAACCGCGGGCTAACCTGTTGCAGAGCATTCAGCTCTTTCATGCAGGGATACATGATGTCATCGGTACCGACAGAAGCCATCGGCTGAGCTGGCTGCGTAACGGTAGCGCTAGGTGTAACTGGGGTTGGCGCAGGGACACCGGCGGCGGTGGCAGGTTTGGTTTTCGCAGTCTGGCACCCTGCCAGCAACACACACAATGCAGCTATGGCGATTGTTTTTTTCATTACTAAAAAACTCCGGGAAACAAAGGAACGGCGTAGTTTACCGCTATAAAAATGGCTTGGCGTAGCATAGAGTAATAAAGCAAGCATTGACAAGATCTGCGAGGGCCCCATTACTGCTATCAGCATAGAATGCCCGCCAGAGTAACATAGAAAAATCTTAAAAAAAATCACTTATCGCCAATTACATCGACTTACCATTTTGATTTAAATCAACTTTTTTGAAAAAACCAAGCATCCGGCAGCTGAAAAATAAAAAAACAATCTCGATCACAGTTTGGTAAAAAAATAAGCAGATATTTTGGGTTTTCACTAGTGGCCCCATCCCAACGGTGTTAAGACCCCTCCTGATTAATTTATATTCGGTGAGGAGTATTTTAGTGGGATCGCTTTATGGCGGTACTACTTAACATTTTGTCATTACAGCGGAATGGCGAAATGGGCAGCTAGCTCACTTTGTGGGGGCTGCATACTGCGCCCGTTTAGCTGTATGTTGAACCCGTTAATCGTTGTCATCCCTAGGGATCCGCATTTTTTCGCGTTGTTCACCAAAGCAAAGTGCCGAAAAACGAGCCAATATGCTCAATCTGGCAGCAAACGCACTTTTCCCTCACTTTAGTGCTTTGACAAACCCAATACGCCTCGCTATTATTCGCCTCGTTCACACGATTCCTCTGTAGTTCAGTCGGTAGAACGGCGGACTGTTAATCCGTATGTCACTGGTTCGAGTCCAGTCAGAGGAGCCATATTTAGAGAAGCCCGCTTAGGAAACTAAGCGGGCTTTTTGCTTTCCAACGTTGTCTTAGCAGTTCGCCCTATACTTTCACATGCTCCCGCCGTAAATGGTAATCCACCTGGTACTCGCTGGCATTTCTGAACATCACCGAGTAATTCACGAAATCGCCGCTGTCGCTGTATGACAGCGAGGTGATGCGCAAAATAGGTGTCAGCTCATCGACATTCAGCAGCTTCGCCATCTTTTTATCGGCCAGTACAGGCGTGAGGCTCTCATAATTGCCGCGCACGATGATGTGGCATTCATCTTCGATATAGCTGAATTTTGACCCCTCCAGGTGGGCAACGGACAAATTGCGATAGAGCTTCGCTGGCATATAGCTGTCTTCTACCATCAGTGGCTTGCCGTCGACCGAACGAACCCGGCGCGAGTAGTAGATCCGCTCATCAATCTTAATGCGCAGCTGGCTGGCGATAGCGGGTGGTGCAGGCATAATAGTAAACTCCAGCACGTCGCTTACCACCTCCTTACCCTGATTACGCATTACCTCGATAAATCCGGTCAGGTTGGTGGTTTCATGATGCACATCTTTCTTCGCGACATACGTGCCGCTACCGTGGCGGCGCTCCACCAATCCCCACCCCACCAGCAGATCTATCGCCTTGCGAAGGGTCATGCGGGAGACGCCAAACTCTTCCGCCAGGCGAACCTCCGCAGGCAATGGGCTGCCAATATGATAATCGGCGGAATTGAGCCGAATGCGTAGCCTGTCGGCTATGGATTTGTAGATCACTGATAGACCTCTCTGGAGTTTCGCGCCGCGCTTAAATAATCCACACCCTATAAATTAATAGGCTGTTTTTATTGAGGTTGCAAACACCCTCATCAAGTGAAAATTCCAAGCGAAATCGTCGTGTACAGTTTTATGACGAAAAGTAGACAACTTGGTGCAAACAAAAACCATGAATGCGATCACGAATCGGTGCGACGGACAAAGATAACCCCTCAGGTACTCCCTACTCTGCTTCTCAGACCCGCGTTAAAGAATAAGGTCACTTCCCCTACAGGTTGTTACATGAGGATTTAAAATGCTCAGTCAAATACAACGTTTTGGTGGCGCAATGTTTACCCCGGTCCTGCTGTTCCCGTTTGCCGGGATTGTGGTCGGTATCGCCATTATGCTGCGTAACCCGATGTTTGTCGGTGAAGCGCTCACTGCACCCGATAACTTATTTGCGCAAATCGTCCACATTATTGAAGAAGGCGGCTGGACGGTATTTCGTAATATGCCACTGATTTTCGCCGTGGGTTTACCGATTGGCCTGGCAAAACAGGCTCAGGGCCGCGCCTGCCTGGCCGTACTAGTCAGTTTCATGACCTGGAACTACTTCATTAACGCAATGGGAATGACCTGGGGTCAGTACTTTGGCGTTGATTTTAACGTCGACCCGGTGGCGGGAACCGGGCTCACGATGATTGCCGGCATCAAAACGCTCGATACCAGTATTATCGGTGCGATTGTGATTTCCGGATTGGTCACCGCTATCCATAACCGCTATTTCGATAAACAACTCCCCGTTTTCCTCGGTATTTTCCAAGGCAGTTCATTCGTGGTCATTGTTGCCTTCTTTGTCATGATCCCTTGCGCGTGGCTAACCCTGTTCGGCTGGCCAAAAGTACAGATGGGAATTGAATCACTGCAGGAATTCCTGCGCAGCGCTGGCTCGCTCGGCGTGTGGGTTTACACCTTCCTTGAGCGCATCCTGATCCCGACGGGGCTTCATCACTTTATCTACGGCCCATTTATTTATGGTCCGGCAGTCGTGGAAGGAGGCATTCAGGTTTATTGGGCGCAGCATTTGCAGGAGTTCAGTCAGAGCACGCTGCCGCTGAAAACGCTGTTCCCAGAAGGTGGCTTTGCGCTGCACGGTAACTCGAAGGTGTTTGGCTGCCTGGGGATTGCGCTGGCTCTCTACGCCACCACGGCACCTGAAAATCGAGTGAAGGTGGCAGGCCTGCTGATCCCCGCCACGTTAACGGCGATGCTGGTCGGTATTACCGAACCACTGGAATTTACCTTCCTGTTTATCTCGCCGGTACTGTTTGTCGTCCACGCATTTCTGGCCGCTACCATGGCGACGGTCATGTATATGTGCGGCGTGGTGGGCAATATGGGCGGCGGTCTGCTTGACCAGTTCCTGCCGCAAAACTGGATCCCGATGTTCCACAACCACGCATCAATGATGTTTATTCAGATTGGCATTGGACTTGCCTTTACCGCTATCTACTTCCTGGTGTTCCGCACCTTGATTCTCCGTTTCAATCTGAAAACGCCGGGCCGCGAAGAGGCTGAAATCAAGCTCTACAGCAAGGCGGATTATCAAGCATCCCGCCAGCAAACTACGGCAGCGGCAGCGAAAGAAACCAAACAAGGCCAGGCTGCCGGTTTTCTCGAAGCACTTGGCGGAGCAAGCAACATCCTGAGCGTTAACAACTGTGCGACCCGCCTGCGCATTACCCTGGTGGATATGTCGCTGACGCAAAGCGACGACATTTTTAAAGCGCTGGGCGCCCACGGTGTGGTGCGACGCGGCAACGGTATACAGGTGATTGTGGGGCTGAACGTCCCGCAGGTCCGCGACCAGATCGAAAACCTGATGAAAGACGCTTCTTTGAGCGAACTTAAATCCATGACGGAGGCAGTATCATGAATAAATTCTCTGTAGTTGTAGCTGGCGGTGGCAGCACCTTCACTCCTGGTATCGTACTGATGTTACTGGCAAATCAGCATCGTTTCCCGCTGCGCGCCTTGAAATTCTATGATAACGATGGTGCGCGCCAGGAAACCATTGCCGAAGCGTGCAAAATTATCCTGAAAGAGCAGGCGCCAGACATCGAATTCAGCTACACCACCGACCCCAAAGAGGCATTTACCGATGTGGATTTCGTGATGGCACACATCCGCGTGGGCAAATACCCGATGCGTGAAAAAGACGAAAAAATCCCTCTGCGCCACGGCGTGCTTGGCCAGGAAACCTGCGGGCCAGGTGGAATTGCTTACGGCATGCGCTCCATCGGCGGCGTGCTGGAAATTGCCGACTACATGGAGCAATACTCGCCAAACGCCTGGATGCTGAACTATTCCAACCCGGCGGCGATTGTGGCAGAAGCAACCCGTCGTCTGCGCCCAACGGCGAAAATCCTCAACATCTGCGATATGCCCATCGGCATTGAAAGCCGCATGGCGCAAATTGCTGGTTTGAAAGACCGCAAAGAGATGCGCGTGCGTTACTACGGGCTGAACCACTTCGGCTGGTGGACGTCTATTGAGGATCTTCAGGGCAACGACTTGATGCCTAAAATCCGCGAATACGTGGCTAAATTTGGCTACGTTCCGCCATCAGATGAACATGGTACAGAGGCTAGTTGGAATGACACCTTTGCCAAAGCGAAAGATGTCTGGGCGTTGGATCCAGAAACCTTCCCCAATACCTACCTGAAATACTATCTGTTCCCGGACTACGTAGTAGAGCATTCCAACCCGGAGCGTACCCGCGCTAACGAGGTCATGGATCACCGCGAGAAGCACGTTTTCGGCTCCTGCAATGCCATTATCCAGGCGGGGAAATCCTCGGCAGGCGAGTTGGAAATCGACGAGCATGCCTCCTACATCGTCGATCTGGCAACTGCCATCGCCTTCAACACCCAGGAGCGCATGCTGTTGATTGTGCCAAACAACGGCGCTATTAATAACTTCGATCCGCAAGCCATGGTCGAGATCCCCTGCCTGGTTGGCAAAAGTGGCCCGCAACCGCTGGTGGTTGGCAATATCCCGCAATTCCAGAAAGGGCTGATGAGCCAGCAGGTGGCGGTAGAAAAACTGGTGGTCGATGCCTGGGAACAGCGTTCTTATCAGAAACTGTGGCAAGCCATTACGCTGTCGAAAACCGTGCCTAGCGCATCAGTTGCCAAAGCAATACTTGATGACTTGATTGAGGCGAACAAGGACTACTGGCCTGAATTGAAGTAAGAGGATAGCGTTACCACTTTCCCCTCCCTTAATCCCTGTACAGGCCGAGGAGGGGAAGATTGGCACCGGAGTTAAATGGGCGCAGCATACTGCGCCCTACAACAACGTGTTTTACCAACGTAACACGTTGCCTGCATAGTCAATAAAGTGATGCCCTCCTTTTCCGCGCCAGGCCAGAACCTGGCTCACAATGCCAGAGCAGCTTTGTTCGACAGTCAGCGTGGCATTAGCTCCGCCCATATCCGTTTGTACCCAGCCCGGATGCACCGACAGCAAAGTCACCTCCCGCTGTGCGGTGGTATCACGCAATCCGCGCGTTAACATATTCAGAGCAGCCTTGCTGGCGGCATACAGCGGATAGGTCGCCGCATCGTTCTCGTTTAAACTGCCCAACTCCGAGGTCATCAACGCCATCACGCCGGTTTGCGGTTTCACCAGCGTTATTAACGCTGCCGCACAGCGAACCGGGGAAAAGGTATTGGTCATAAACAGTTCAACGATCTCATCATCATTCACCTGGGCAACGTCCTGATGGGCGGGCCCGTAAACACCTGCGTTGATAAAGATAAGATCGAATTGTTGTGACAACAGCCGTTCTTTCAGGGCAATCCTTTCATCCTGTTGATTGATATCTAACTTCAGCCATTGCGTGTCAGCCGGGCTATCGGCAGGCACCGCGCCGCGACAGGTTGCAACTACCTGCCAGCCCTGCATGGATAGCTGCCTGACAATGCCTAAACCTATTCCGCGTGATGCACCGATGATCAGTGCCGAGAATGGAGATGTCATGCTTTTCTTCCTTATGCTGATAGCGGTAGGTTTCCCGCTCCTGAATTACTCTGGGTCAACGTGAGTCATTTTGCCCATCACAAAGGCTAAATTAGCCGCCGCGATCAGTGCCGCAGCGTGGGCATCGGTACTCATTTGTTGCGCATAGAGCAGACCATTGGCAGCCTCGTTGGCTACGGTGATGGTCCCCACGCCGTTGCGATAAGACTCCAGCGCGGCGTCGTAGGTAATGAACGCGGTTTTTACCAGGTTCAATGCTGCCTGATTGGCTTCTAGCGCGGATTGCAACGTATCTGCCGCCACGATAATTTCACGAACCGCAGCCTCCTGCGTCTTTTGGAAGGTCTCATTTGCCACGGCGGCACGTGATTCGGCCTCTTTCACGCGTGCGGCTCGTATGCCACCATCGTAAAGCGGTACGGTAACGCCCAAGAGAATGCTTGAGGAAGACGTTTGCTGGCCAATGGGCGGCAATCCCTGCATATCAAAGCGCCCATCCCCCCCCGCGACCGCGCTCGCAAGATAGACCTTCGGCAGAAAGTCCGCCTCTGCCGCCTTGATGCCTGCGGTTGCGGCCTGGGCAGCAGCATAAGTTGCCAATACGTCTGGCCGCTGGGAGAGCGCCAGCTTAATCATCTGCTGGGTTGGCGCACTGGCCGTCTGCGGCAAGGGTTTATCCTCGGCATAGCCTACTTTGATTTGCGATGAGGCAGAAATGCCCATGGCCGCCAGTAAGGCCTGCCATGCGTCACGTTCCGTTCCCTGCGCCACAACGCGATTCAGTTCCGACTGCGCGACCTGCTGGCGTGCCTGCGCGACTTCCACCGTTGTCGCGACGCCATTTTTGTTACGCGCCAGGGCAGCATCGAGGATTTTCTGGCTATTGCGCAGCGTCTCCTGCGCTATTTTACGGCGCGATTGGGCCGCACCGTATTGGTAATAGCTGCGCGTAACATCATAAATAATCTTTTGATGCATACCGTTAAAGGCGACGTTGGCGGCATAGGAGTTGTGCTTGGCCGCCTGTTGCAAAGCGCTACGCTGGCCAAAATCGAAGATTAACCACTGTAACGCCAGTGCCGGTACTACCGCGCTGCCGGAAGTATCCAGATCGTGTTGGCCGTCAATGTCATAGGGTAACGGCGTGTGCGTTCTTTGATAGCCGCCGATCACGCTGGCTGAAATCATTGGCAAAAATGTCGCTTCAGCCATGCCGACACCCAGCGCAGCCTGCCGCGCCTGCTGCCAGGCAATGCGGGTATCCGGGTTTTGCATCTGGGCGATGTCGATAAGTTCGGGTAACTGGTAGACCTGTGTCTGATTGATCGCAGGCGGTGCAGGGAGTTCCGCTACCGCCGGGTTGGCCGGAACAGCAAATTCATGACTGCTGATGCCGTCAGGTGTCCAGGGAGAGGAAGGGCTAGCCGGGGCCAACGCCAGTTGGTCCGTGGCACAGCCTGCTAACAGACACAGCCCCACTGCCGTGCTGAAAGTGCGTATTTTGAAAGTCTGAGTGCGCGGCTTCATCCAAGAAGTTCCTCAAGTCGCCTGATACTTTGTTGGATCTCAAGTTCAACGGCGGGTGGCAAACCGTTGTTGCTGCCTGTTGGTACTGAGGGATTAATCACTCTACTGCTCGAGGAAAGTCGCCTAAGCCGTTCCACATCGGAGGAAGACTTATCAAAGGGCAAAAACAGCGCCGGACAGAGGTTTTCCATTTCGCCAAGGATCGCTTGCAGACGCCGGTATTCTTCGGGCGGGGGGCGTAGCGATCTTGGCTCAAAAGGAACCAGCCTTAGCGCCTCCCGTGCCGTAGTCAGTTCTTCTTCAACCTCTGCCGCCAGTCTTATCGCTGCCGGGCGTTCTGTTGGCGCCAATGCGGCCAGATTGCTTAACCTTGCGACCAGGCTGCGGATGCGAGTGCTGACAAAATCAGCAATGGCGACGGGCCACACGTAAGTGAATATCAAATACACCACCAGATTCCCCAGCAGGATCCCCAGCACCCTGTCGAGCGCGACGCCCAAATCCGTACTCGGCCCAAAGCCATGTAACACGGTCAGTAAAAATGCCAGTCCGATTTGTATGCCCGCATAAGCAATTCGCTCATTGCCGCTCGATACCCAGGCACTGAGCAGCAGCGCGCCGAATACCAACGCCATTAACTGGCCGATATCGCTCAGCGACGGAACAATAAAAATCAGCGAAAGCACGCCCATCAATGCGCCTATCAGGCAGCCAACGATGCGTAACGTCAGCTTGTGCACCGTCTCCCCCGCCGTGCCTAGCGCGGCGACATAACAAGTGATCATGGCGGTATGAATGTCCTGCCAGTCCAGTGCGGTATAGGCGAGATAACAGATTACGCTGGCCGCCGTGGTCTTTAAGGCAAACTGCTGATGGACCGGATTGGTAAAGGCGTCTGCGGCTAAAAACGAGGCTTTTGGCGCACTGGTGTCTACCGCGTTATCTGGCGTTGCAAGTTGCACCAGCGCGTGGGTGACTTCGTCATTTTTGCCACTCTGATTAAACGCAGGGGGTTCAACCACCCGGCCTGCGGTAATGGCCTCGGCGGCAGAACTGCACCAGTCTGCCAGTTCAGGGCGAGTTAACGCCGGTACGGTTTTATTGAGGGCTGAAATGGCCAACAGTAACCGATAGCTGCTGTTGACAGCGGCGGTTAACCAGGCGGCCTCTGCGGCAGGCCGCAGATGGAAAATGCGCACGAGCATAGCCCGCTGTTGATGTTCGCTCTGCCCTTCCCGCAGCAACTCCTCCACTTTACTCAGGCTGGAGGCATCCGGGTGGCGTAATACCGCACCGGCAACCTCTAAGCGCTCTGCCAGACTTGCGCGTAGCAGTTTCCAGGGTGGCCGCCCGATGAAAAGATTAAAGGCTACCAATAGCAGCATCGGGGATGCGGCCATCAGCCAGGCATACAGCACTGCGCGTACCGCCAATTCTCCATTCGGCGCATCGCCAAGTAGCGACATGATAAAAGCGATCACCAGCGCAATAATGCTGCCCACCGGCCCGAGCTTGCTCGCCGAGCCCAGCCAGAGAAAGGCAAACGAGCTAAGGACCAGCACCGCCATGCGTAAAGGCGCAGATTCCAGGGTATAAGGCAGGATCAGCAAGATCAGCCCCACCACTATGGAAACGAGCAGGGTCACCGCAATGGCCATCGCCATACTTTCGGCGGCGTCTGGTTTCATCACGAACAAAATCAGATAGCAGCTAATCGCCGATTCGGGGATACCATACAGCATGGCAACCAGCGTCATCAGCGCACAAAGCGCACCGACCCGCCAGGCCATCGCCAATCGGCCAGGGAAATAGGCCAAATCGCGCTTCACCTGGCGCAACATTCTGCCCCAGGGGCGGTCAGCAACCATGGTCGCCTCGTACTATTGCCACCGCGCTGGCACCAATTCGCATCAACTCCGCCGGCGGATCTTTAAGGTTGATCCGCACCGGGAAACGCTGTTCGACCCGCACCCAGTTCAGCGATTTCGGGACATAAGGCAGATTACGTGGAATGTTAAACTGCTCCTCTGAGCTGATCCCCCAGCCAATGCCCTCCACTCTGCCCTGAATCGCACGCTGGCGATCGGCCATGACATATACCGTGGCGCAATCCCCCGGTTTGATGTGCGCCAGCTCCGTTTCGCGAAAGTATGCCGAAGCGTGCCAGTGGTCGCTATTAATCAGCGTAAATACCGCCTGGTCCGGCATCACAAACTCCCCCGCCGAAACATTCAGCCCCACCACCAAGCCATTGTGCGGCGCTCGTATCTGGGTATTTTCCAGCTCTTGTTCGGCAATGGCCAATGCGGCGCGGCGTGCGCTGAGCAGAGCCTCAGACTCCGCAGCGCTGCTGATTAATGCCTGCGAAGCGACGGTTTGCTTCAGCGCCTGTTTCAGGCTGATTTCCGCATCGTGTTTGGCGGTCTGGGCATCATCCACCTGCTGGGCGGTGACATACCCCTTGCCCAGCAGCGGCTGAATGCGTGCCAGCGTCTGAGTTGCCAGCTTAAGGTTGGCCCGCGCCCGGTTAACCTGCTCATCGGTGATCGCTGCATTAGATTGTTCTGCGATCATCGTGCGATGCTGCGTGTCCCAGGCAGCTTGCGCCATCTGCAGTTCCGCCCGCGCCTGCTCGACCCGCAAACGGTAAATCGTGGGATCGAGGGCGAACATCACCTCACCCCGTTGCACCTTGCCGTTTTCTGTCACATTAATGGACTGAATACGCCCAGGTACGGAGCTGCTGACGTTCACCACGCTGGCACCGATGACCGTATCCTGCGACGTGGGGTTTAACGAGTTTTGACGCAGCGTCAGCCACCCTGAAATAGCGGCAGCAATAACGATAACCACCCCAATGACGATCGCTATACGACGTTTATTGCCCTGTTGTTTTAAGGTGTTCATTTTTAGCGCACTTAGAATAAAAGCGATGACATAAAGGCTACGGCGAGCGCCAGGCAGGTATAGACGAATAACCGCCACGGCAGAACTTCGTCAATTCCTGCAAAAATCAGCAGAACGCGCGCCCCTATCGCCACCACGAGGCCAATCCCTGCACAGGCTAGCCAGGCAGGGAAATAAGAGCCGAGCAAGGAAAATGCTGGCGCACCAAAGTCACGACACCCGATGAGACTAAAGGTGCTGACCAGCAATAAGGCCAACGCTCCATAACGCGTATGGCCAGAACGAAAAAACACAGGCCCCCTACGCTGACGAAAAGAGTGTGCGCTTGCCATTTTATCTCCCAAAACCGCATTGCGGCGCTGTACTAAACTGCGCTGTTTTCCAGCGTATTTTTATAAATTTGCCCATTTTTCATGATCATCTGAAATGCTTCCTCAGGCTGGGCCAGCAGTTGAATATCCGTTAGCGGATCGCCGTCGACAATGATCATATCGGCCAGAGCGCCTGCTTCTATCACCCCGAGCTTCTCGGGATAAGGGTTACGTGGGCCGGAGAGCGCGCAAAGTTCGGCATTGACGCTGGTAGCCATTTTAAGAATTTCAAGAGGCGTATACCAGCGGATCAGCTTGGCAAGCTGGGCTCCTTGACGCGTGGCAAGCCGGGCGTCGAACAGTGTATCGGTACCCCAGGCGGTCTTGATGTGGTGCTTTTTCGCCAGTTGGTAGGCGTTATCGGTTCCGGCGGACATCACCAGTTGCTTGGCGCGTGAAGCTGGATTCGCCATCGGTACGGCATCTTCATCGTCCAGGAAAGGTTGCAGGCACCACCATAGGTTTTCTTGCGCCATGAGCTCCACGGTCTGTTCATCCACCAACTGGCCGTGTTCGATACATTTCACGCCGCCGTTGATTGCCATGGTGACAGCGCGGGCCGTATAGGCGTGAACGGTCACGTAGGTACCCCAATTTTCCGCAGCGGTCACCGCCGCCTGGATTTCGGGCACGGAGCCTTCCGTCACGTCGATGCCATCATAGAGTGAGGCGACACCGCCACCGGCCATAAATTTGATCTGGGATGCCCCCCTCATCAGCTGTTCCCTGGCGCGCAACAACACCTGGTCGGCGCCATCGGCAATGGCAGTTATTCCTACCCGTTCGATATAGCTCAGAGTGTCCGCTGGTGCGCGTGGGACTTCGCTGAGCATGCGAAAATCACCGTGGCCGCCGGTCTGGGAAATAAATGCTCCGGACGGGTAAATTCGCGGGCCAACCGTAATCTGCTCATCAATCGCACGTTTCAGACCAAAGACAGGCCCGCCCATATCGCGGACCGTGGTGAACCCACGCAGCAGCGTTGCTTGCGCTTCGGCAATCGCCAGCGCCTGGATATAGTTAAAATCGGCCGTCATCGCCGTCATCATGGAAGGGCGAGCCATGATGGCATGCCAGTGCGCATCAATCAGGCCGGGCATCAGCACGCCACCGTTGCCGTCTATAATCGTTGCTTCCTCTGGCGGAGGCGTATCAGCAGGTTCAATCGATTTGATTTTGTTGCCTTCAACGATAACCTGCATCCCCTCGCGCAGTTGGTCAGAAACCCCGTCAAAAATCCGTACGTTGATAAACGCTTTCAGCTGCGTTGCGCTAGCGGTTGCATTGGAATGCGTAGATTGCCCTGCGGGTATTGCTGCTGCGACCGTGGCTGTCGTTATCGGCGGCGCTTTCGCCGCCTGTCGGGTTAATACCGTATTAATGCGTACAAATGCCGGGCTGTGGCATAGGCATGCCTCAGAATGTTCGTAGGCAGGCTGAAACATCGGATTTTGCTGCATGACACATCACTCCTTATCAAATCAAACCGACTTCGCGGGTAACTGCAGGTTTTGTTTAGAGTAATTGTAGAACGTAATCCTCACAATGCTTTATTTTTCAATAATTTTATATCCTCATTAATAAACCATTAGATTGCAGTGGATAACATGGGAATTACCTTATCAGTTGAGAGAAAAGTCTCATTAACAAATTTAATGTTATTATAACCATGACGTAACAATGATTAAATTACTGTCATAAAATTCCGAGTGCGACTAGCTCTATGAATTACCACACTCCAGCTTAAAAAATATTGGCAAAACGCCCAACAAGAAAAGCCCCCTTCCTACTGATTTTACTGGTTAAATATTATATTTATGATGATTTCCTGTCTTTTTCAGAAAATGTTCTAGAATTAACGCCAAGACTTGATGGCGTTAGTAGAGCACATGGGACGGATTTACGTGATCCTGCCGAGTATATTGACATATAAAAATCAAGAGGGTTTTCATGAGTAAAAGCAACCAGAAAAATAACAGCAATGTTAATGATGATGTTTATTCCTCGCTAGATTTGGCCATTTCACTACCGAAATCGGGGTTTCCAGACGCAGAGCGAAATCCTCGCCACGTATTTAGTGCTATCCGCGATGAATTAATGTTAGACGGTAACTCACGGCAAAACCTGGCGACATTCTGCCAGACCTGGGTTGATGAAGAAATTCGCGACCTGATGGATCTGTCCATCGACAAAAATATGATTGATAAAGACGAGTATCCACAAACGGCCGAAATTGAAGCCCGCTGCGTACGCATGTTGGCCGACCTGTGGAAATCACCGTCGCCAGGCACTACGCTGGGCTGCTCCACCATTGGCTCGTCAGAAGCCGCTATGTTGGGTGGGTTGGCGCTGAAATGGCAATGGCGCAAAAAGCGTGCCGCGCAGGGCCTGACAACCGATAAACCCAATATGATCTGCGGACCAGTGCAAATTTGCTGGCACAAATTCGCGCGTTATTTCGATGTAGAATTGCGAGAAATCCCTCTGGAAGGCGATCGTCTGATCATGAGCCCGGAAGAGGTACTGAAACGAGTCGATGAAAATACCATAGGTGTAGTCCCCACCCTCGGAGTGACCTTTACCTGCCAGTACGAGCCGGTAAAAGCGGTCAGCGACGCACTCGATAAGCTGCAACAAGACACCGGGCTGGATATTCCTATTCATGTCGACGGTGCCAGCGGCGGCTTTCTTGCCCCATTCTGTGCCCCCGATCTGGAATGGGATTTCCGCCTGCCCCGCGTAAAATCCATCAACACCTCCGGCCACAAGTTTGGGCTGGCCCCTCTGGGTGCGGGCTGGGTGGTATGGCGTGAAGCGGCAGACCTGCCCGAAGAGCTTATTTTCAACGTCAACTATCTTGGCGGCAATATGCCGACCTTTGCGCTCAACTTCTCACGCCCTGGTGGGCAGATCATCGCTCAGTACTACAACTTCTTACGCCTTGGCCGCGAAGGCTACGCCAAAGTCCATAACGCCTGCTATGCCACGGCCCAGTATCTTGCCGACGAGATCGGTAAGCTTGGTCCGTTTGAAATCCTGTTTGATGGCGACAGTGGTAAAGGCATCCCGGCGCTGGCCTGGAAACTGAAAGACGGCGCCAACATCGGTGGCTACACGCTGTATGACCTCGCCGATAAATTACGCTCACGCGGCTGGCAGGTACCCGCATACTCCATGCCAGCTAATCGGGAAGATCTGGTGATCCAACGTATTCTAGTACGCCACGGCGTGAGTTTTGACCTGGGTAGCCTGTTGCTTGACGATCTGAAGCGAGCACTTGAGCATTTCGAAAGTCATCCGGTCGTTAATCCACTTACGGAAGATGAAGCGGCCGGTTTTAACCACGGCTGATCCGCATCTGATCTGTTAATGGAGTGGCCTGCTCTTCGCCACTCCTGTTAACCATAAAAAATTAACTGGCAAGCATCTTCGCTTGTCCCAGGAGAATTGCCATGGCTAGCACTCAAATCATCGCAGCGCCAAAACAACTCACGCTGTTGGGCTTTTTTGCCATAACGGCATCAATGGTGATGGCGGTTTACGAATACCCAACGTTTGCAACCTCTGGTTTTTCACTGACCTTCTTCCTGATCCTTGGCGGCTTGCTGTGGTTCATTCCGGTAGGATTGTGTGCCGCTGAAATGGCAACGGTTGAGGGTTGGCAGGAGGGTGGCGTGTTTACCTGGGTTTCTAAAACCCTCGGTGAGAAATGGGGGTTTGCCGCTATTTCGTTTGGCTATTTGCAAATCGCGATCGGCTTTATCCCGATGCTCTACTTCGTGCTAGGGGCGTTGTCCTATATTCTTAACTGGCCCGAACTCAATAACGATCCGATAGTTAAGACCGTCGCCGCACTGATTATTTTATGGGGCCTGGCCTTAACTCAGTTTGGTGGCACCAAGAATACCGCTCGCATCGCCAAGATTGGTTTTTTTGCCGGTATCCTGCTGCCAGCCGCAATTCTGGTGATTCTGGCCGTCACTTATCTGCGCTCTGGTGCTCCCATTGCGATTGAAATGAGTGCCGAAACCTTCTTCCCGAACGTCACCAGCATGAGCACGTTAGTGGTGTTTGTGGCCTTCATCCTAAGCTATATGGGGGTGGAAGCCTCCGCTACCCACGTCAATGAGATGAAAAACCCGGGCCGCGATTATCCGCTCGCCATGCTGCTGTTGATGTTTGCGGCAATTTGCCTGAGTTCAATCGGCGGGTTGTCCATTGCCGCCGTAATACCCCATGAGCAAATCAACCTCTCTGCAGGCGTGATGCAAACCTTCACGGTGCTGATCAATCATTTTGGGACGGGTTTCGAATGGGCTATCCGAGGTATCGCTGCGCTGTTGCTCCTCGGAGTGCTAGCTGAGATAGCGGCATGGATAGTTGGGCCTTCCCGCGGGATGTTAGTGACGGCACAACAAGGGATCCTGCCTGCCCGCTTTGCCAAAATGAACAAAAACGGCGTCCCGGTGGTGCTGGTCATTTCCCAGTTACTCATCACCTCGGTGGCACTGATTGTGCTGACCAATACCGGGGGTGGCAATAACATGTCGTTCCTGATTGCACTGGCGCTGACGGTGGTGATTTATCTTTGCAGCTATTTCCTGTTATTCCTGGCTTATATCCAGTTGATCCGCAAGCAGCCGAATAACAAGCGCACCTTTAATATACCGGGTGGCAATGGGGTTAAAATTGCAGTGGCGGTCATTGGGTTACTGACCTCTCTGGTAGCCTTTGTCGTCTCCTTCTTCCCTCCTTCGGGGCTACCGGGTGGGGAAGCTAACGACGTCTATGCCGGTTTACTGGTCGTGTGCTTCCTGGTGGTGCTGGTAATCCCCTTCATTATTTATGCACTGCATAATAAAGCTGCCGGAGCGAAAAATATCACGCTGGTGCCAATCAGCACGGATAGCGCTCAGGAAGGGCATTTCTTCATCCATCCGAAGGCACGTAGCCCGCACCACATCATTGTTGATGGTAAAAAGGTTCACTGATCCTCGATTATTGGGTGGATGTGCGGCAACGCCATCCACCTCTTTACCCCCCGGTTAACCAGCCTTCAAACGACTCAACTCAGTGATTTTGCCAGCGCTAAAGGCGTCATCGCCAACAGCGGATGGGTTTTCATCAGCTCGAATGACCAATCCACAAAGCTTCTCACCCGAACCGACAAATGCTTGCCGGTGGGATAGATAATATGAATTGACCGTGGAGCAAAGTGCCACTCGGGTAACACCGGCTGCAAGAGCCCACTCTTCACATAGCTTTCCACCGCGAAGGGGGCTCCGGAGCAGATGCCTGCCCCGGTAAGACAGGCACTCATAGCCACATCGGGATCTTCGATCAGCAAACTGCTGTTGCCTACTACCGCAATGCTCCGGTTTGCCGATTGCAGATGCCAGCTAAGCTGCTTACCGCGCTGAATGCCAAAACCCCCAACCCATCGATGATGCTGAAGATCTTCAGGCTGCCTGATAGCTCGTGCTGAGCGGAGGTAGTCCACTGAGGCATACAAGCCCATCTGCACGTCGCAAACGTGCCTGGCCACCAGCGTTGAATCCTCCAGTATGCCGCCACGGATAGCGCAGTCGATACCCTCCTCAAACAAATTGCTGATGCGATCGCTGCTGGCAAGCCGCACCACGATCTCTGGAAAACGTGCCTGAAAGTCATGCAACTGAGGTGCGAGGATCCAACGCGCAATCGAGGCCAAAGCCTCGATACGGATCTTGCCGCTCGGCGTTGTTACCCCGCCACTGAGCCCCCCTTCCAACTCATCGATTTCCGCGAGAATTTGCTGGCAGCGCTCAAAATAAGCGCTGCCATCCTCCGTCAGGCTCAACGCCCGGGTCGTTCGATGCAACAGGCGCACGCTCAGGGCGCGCTCAAGATCGCTAATACGCTGGGAGATCCGCGCTTTGGGAAGCCCCATGGCGATAGCCGCGCGGGTGAAACTTCCGGTTTCAACCACTTTGACAAAAGTGGCCATGGCTGCAAGTTTGTCCATTTGTTCACAAATGTTGAACAGAGTTAGCTTTTATAGTCTATTTATTAATTTTTGCTGTCAAATATCATAACGATCGCGATCTCAACCCAGCTTGGAGTCTCCATCATGATGCAATGCGATCCCACCACCGGCAGTTGTCTTCTGTCCGATGAGTCCCCTGGTACTCAACGGCAGACAATCACGTCCAGCGATATCGTCATTCGTTACGTCGGCGATCCGATGTGCTCCTGGTGCTGGGGTATTTCACCTGCGGTGAAGCAACTGGCGGAGTATTGCGATCAACATGGCCTGAGTTTTGTGATGACCATGGGGGGGTTGCGCGCTGGCGGCGGCGATCCTTGGAATTTGGCATTCAAAGCCTTCTTAAGGCAGGAGTGGAGCCACATCCAGAAAACAACCGGCCAACCGTTTGGTTTCAGCCTGCTGGAGGTCGCACAATTCAACTACGATACCGAGCCGGCCTGCCGGGCAGTAATCACGGCTTCCCTGTTGTTGGCTGAACGAGGTTTACCTTCCTCTGCAGCGTTGCCGTTTCTCGCAGCAACCCAGTACAAATTCTATGTCGATGGGCAGGATCCTAAAACCGAGGCGTTTTATCATGACATCTGCGATCGGGTTGGCCTGCCATTTGAAGAATTCAGCCAAACCTTTACGTCACAACGGGCCAGAGAGGCGGTTAGCCAAGACTTTGCGCTGTGCCGCCAATGGGGCGTTCGCTCCTTCCCCACCCTGTTGCTAGAACGCCATGGGGAGATTTCCCTTCTCGCTACGGGTTATGTGGACTCAGAGACATTACTTAACTGTCTCAGCGCGCAGTTACCCTCGGTTGCAGAACGCGCCACGGAATAACCCTGTTTGCGATAAAACCACCAGCCACCAAAAGGATCACGATATGAGTGTCATTTTACAGATTGATTTTAGTTTCCCCGCCGACCAGCTTGGTGCAACCCTGTCCAAAAATGCGCAATCGCTGGCCGAAAGCATCAATCAAGAGCCGGGTTTCATCTCCAAGATCTGGACTGAGAATGAGCACACCGGCGAGGCGGGCGGGATATACTTTTTCGAAAGCCGAGCGTTTGCCGAAAAATATGCCGAACACCACGTCAAAAGGGCTGAGGCGATGGGGGCTAAAAATATTCATCTGAAAATATTCGACATCAACCTTCCCCTGACCAAAATCAACCATGGCCGCTGTGATTAATTTTGCGCTACATTCGTTCCCCCTCCCTTTTGGAAGGGGGTGACACTGATAGAGTCAGCGAATTTGCTGTCTGCCTGAACGCCTTATTTTTCGCCAATACCAAAAGCCGCCCAACAAACATACCATCACCAATATCCCTGCGGTCATTAGCCAGTTTATGTATCGCATTATAAACGGAGGCTCCCCACCATCACGAAGGGTCTGTACATCCTGCGCAGTCACTTTATCGTCAATACCGGCAAAACGACTGCGGACATAGTTACTGACTGAGGCAATTTGCGCGTTGTTTAACTGTTCAGAAAATGCGGGCATTCTGATATCAGTGTTACTGGTTTTACGTTGGATACCTTCCACGATGACCATCACCAAATTCTGCGGACCGAATGCGGAAACCGCACGGTTGCGAGTTAATGCGGGATAAAAGCTATCGTCGGTTCCCTGACCGTCATGGCCATGGCAACTAGCGCAAGCATTTTCATAAAGTTTAGCTCCGTCCGTTGTTGAGCTGTCTGTCAGGGTTCCCTGCCCGGTGAGAACGCTATTGATATCAACCCCACCCCGTGGCGATTGAAGCCCAATGTTGGCTACCGCCGTAGGAATGGCTGGCACCTGCTTAACCCATGAAGCGATCGCATTCAAATCATCATCCGTCAGTAAGCTGAAGCTATTTTCGACGGCCTCCGCCATCGCACCTGCCGCCTGTGCCTTGCCAACCAGATGGCCAGTTTTCAAATAGGTGACCAGATCCCGCTGGCTCCAATCGCCAATGCCACTCTTATCAGGGGTAATATTAGGGGCGTACCAGCCACCAAGCGGGCTACCGGCAAGGTTAAGGCTACTCTGCTCTGCCATCATGATATTGCGTGGGGTATGGCAGGCACTGCAATGCGCCAACACCTCAACCAAATACTTACCGCGCTCCAATGAACCAGGAAGCGCCTCTGCCTTATCAGCAGAAGCGCCGCTGAGATACAACAGATCCCAGCCCCACATAATCTGCCGGATATTAAACGGGAAACTCAGATCGGTACGTGCCGAAGGGGGAATATCTGCGGGTTCAACCCCCTGCATAAAGTAGGCATAAAGCGCCTGTACATCCGCCGTAGTCATATCACGGTATGACGTGTATGGCATAGCTGGATAGAGATTCTTGCCATCAGCGGCGATACCCTCACGCACAGCCTTGGCAAACTGCTGTTCGCTATAATTACCGATGCCGTACTGCTTCGAGGGGGTAATAT
Source organism: Serratia sp. T13T92 (assembly GCF_047530105.1). NCBI lineage: Bacteria > Pseudomonadati > Pseudomonadota > Gammaproteobacteria > Enterobacterales > Yersiniaceae > Serratia > Serratia sp. T13T92. The sequence continues at coordinate 38,758 of NZ_JBLJAK010000026.1, forward strand.
TACTGGCGATGATACGCCCCATCGGTGACTCGATCGCGTATCCCCCAGCAAAGGGAACGCCATTATTGAGAGCCTGGCGATGGCAGGCACCACAATCAGCAGCGATCGCAATATATCTCCCACGCTCAACCAACGCCTTATCGGCGGCAAGTACAGCCAAAGAGTGGCTAAACCCAATAAACAACACGGTTACAGCGAGAAACCTGAAAAGTATCTTCATATTCAAATCTCACGCTCAATGATTTCAGCTGCGCGAATACTCAGAGCTACGCCCGTCAACGTCGGATTGACGACTCCCGAAGCGGGGATCACCCCAGTCGTCGCGAGAAACAGGTTGCTATGATCCCAGCACCGGCACTCGTGGTTTACCACTGAATCTTTTGGGTTATCGCCCATGATGACGGTCCCCATTAAATGGTCACGGTTTTGCCAGCCAGTATTGTCATTAATGACGGTGCCCCCCATCAGAGCGACGAATCTTTTGTAATCCGCCTCCACCACGGGTTTTGCCGCTTTGACATAGTCATCGACTTCGTAATTCACCGTCAGCATCGGAATGCCCAATGCATCTTTGCGTGTGGTACTTGGGCGTACGGTGTTGCTTGCCTGGGGGAGGGTTTCAAACACCGTGGAGATATCGACCCAGCGTGCCGCCTGATGGCGGATCTGTTTGTCCAGTTCGCTACCTATGACACCTTGAGCTATCAGACGTTGTGCTACGGCCATATTGGGGACATTGTTAGCAATAGCATGCTTGATTGCCGCTCTTGTTTTACGAAAATCGCCGTCGCGAGAGTTGAATATTCCCCCTTGCTGTACGGCGCCTCGCCCCGGCCAAAGAGGTTCATCGGCCAGAAACTGCAGGCCCATGCCGGTGTGATCCATTAAATTACGCCCCACCTGATCGGAACTGTTGGCGATATCCGACATTAACAACAGTTTTGCCGTTTCCAGCCCGTGTGCGGCAACGATAAAGTATTTTGCGGTTAACCGCGTATCGACACCTTTAGAACTGCGAACATGAGCTGCGACAATTTTATCATCAACGCCTTTTTCCAGTTTCCACACGGTTGAATCCGTGAATAAACGTGCCCCGGCATCTTGCGCATGTTGGGCATGTTGATCACCGCTGTACATGGCACCAATCGGGCATACCGGCATACAGTTATTATTACCGCTGCAGGCGGGGCGACCATCATAAGGACGAGTAGCACGCCCATTGGGTTCATGGATAAAATGATAACCTGCCGGAGCCATTCGGCTTTTCAACCGCTGGAATAGATAGGTTTCACCTTCAGGTAACATCGGATACGGCTGCGAACGTGGAGGAAAAGCACTACCGCCCTGCCCACTCTGATCGTCGGTATTACTGCCGCAAACCCCCAAAGCCACTTCGGCCTGGTGGTAGAAAGGCTCCAACTCGTGGTATTCCAGTGGCCAATCGCGCCCCACGCCATACAATGTTTTTAGCTTCATATCACTAGGCAGATAGCGCCAGCAAGCGGCCGCCCAATGCCAGGTTGTCCCCCCCACCAGTTTCAGCATGCCGGGCCGGAAATCAAAGGAACCGGTATTCTCTATGTATTGTTCATCATAGGAGTGATGGGCCCAAGGCTCGTTGGGATAGGGAGAGTTATAGTTGGCTTTTTTCGATGAGTTTCTGAAATTTTCGACGATCTTCCAGCGCGGTATTTTCTCGCCAGCTTCAAGAATAATAACTGCCTTGCCACTGCGGGCCAGCAAGGTTGCGGCATTACTGCCCAATGCGCCAGAGCCAATGACAATCACATCGGCATCATAGTGTTTACTCATGATATTGCTCTCATTTTCAACGGGAACTAGTCGCTGTTGAGGGTTATAGGTGGCTGCACCCAATAGTTTGTCTTGCCTCGGGAATAAGTGGGGATCACTGTCGCGTCCAAAGTGGGAGCATAGGCAAAGGCATCGGTATAGCTGACAAAACGCGTGTTATCTGACGCCCTTAGCGATACGGGTGTTCCTGTATAACCAAGATACCAGGCAGAAATGATTTTCTTGGCGGTGTCGCCAGTGGGGCCAGTCATAATCAAATGATTATTCAGTTCATCGGCCGAGAGAATATTTGCAACTCTCAGTGCATTGTCCAGCAACTGCATTTCCTCCTGAAAGGAGGGATCCTCTTCCTGCAAACAATTCAAGGCACGTAGTGCTATTACCGGACTCATTTTTTTCCCGTTGGTTAATAGCACTGAAAGCTTAATAAAAATGGCAGCGTCGCTGCTTTCACTCGGCATTCTCCCCCAGGACAAGGAAGGTTTGAATACGGCAAAGCCCATCAGGGCAGTACCTGCTGTTAGAAAACGCCTTCTCGAATACATAAATTACGGCCTAATTAAATAAGTACAGCGAATGTCCTCCAATAACTCTACAATGTAAACAGATTAATTTTACCCTAAATTTATGACCAAGCTGAAATTATCTTTTTTTGACATTAAAAAATAAATTAAGCATGTATATTGATGACAAATTGTAAATAACCCCCTTAAATTAGGAGACCGCTAGTGGCCAGCTATCAACTCTCGGTTTGTGCAGAAATGGTGTTTTTGGATTTACCCTTTATCGAACGTGTAGAGCGCATTCATGCGCTGGGTTTTGGGGCTGAGATCTGGAGCTGGGCCAATAAGGATATCGATGCACTGGTAGCGACAGGAGCTCGCTTCACCTCAATGACCGGTTATCTCAGCGGCAATCTAACGGATGATCAAGAAATCGCGCAGTTGCTGCAAAGTGCAGAAACCTCACTAACGATAGCCGAACGGCTGAACTGCCCCTGCCTGAACCTGCACGGTACCGGCCTGGATCCACAGGGCTTACCGGTGAAACCGGTTGACAGGGTGACGGGTAACATGTGGTTGAAGGCTGCCGATACGCTTCGTCGTTTAGCACAACTCGGTGAACGGGCTGGGCGTATCTTTACCCTGGAGAACCTGAACCTGACGGTTGATCATCCCGGCACGCCTTTTGCCCGCGCAGCTGACACACTGACGTTGGTGGAAACGGTCAATAGCCCAGCGCTTAAGATGAACCTCGACCTCTATCACGCACAAATAGGTGAGGGCAACCTGATTGAACTGATCCGCCGCTGCGGCACACAGATTGGCGAGATCCAGGTAGCGGATGTGCCTGGTCGTATGCAGCCTGGGACCGGGGAAATCAACTATCGCGCCATTGCCAGAACGCTGCAGGAGATTAATTACCAAGGTGTGATAGCACTCGAAGGCTGGGCCTCCGGGGACAGTAGCGAAGCACTGGCACAGTTTCGCGATCACTTCACGCTGTGATGTTTTGCCCGGTGGGGAATCGCTAAATGGGCGCAGCATGTGCAGCGCCCCCTCCCGTAAAGCGTGGTTTTGTCAGCGCTAGCGTGCGGCAGCCAGATACTTGGCCATCTCTTCCTCAGGCACCATACCGCCACCGGTTGCCCACACCAAATGCGTCGCATTAGCGATACGTTGGGCATCGATCTTATGGCTGCCCAGATAATGTGGGTCGGCGCAGACTCGAGCTGGCCCCGCCATGCCAGCCAATGCAGAAGGCTCCAACTGAATGCCCTCTACAGCGGCGAGCAAGCCAAGCAGGTCGTACATCTCCTGATCGCTCAGGGTGTAGAAACCGTCCAGCAAGCGTTCCATGGCACGCCCGACAAACCCGGAAGCCCGGCCGACGGCCAAACCATCCGCCGCCGTGACGTTATCAATCCCCAGGTCCTGCACCGCAATGTGATCGTGCAACCCGGTGTGGATCCCTAGCAGCATGCAAGGTGAGTGCGTCGGCTCGGCAAAGATGCAGTGCACATGGTCACCAAACGCCAGTTTTAGGCCAAACGCTACTCCACCAGGCCCACCGCCAACGCCACAGGGCAAATAGACAAATAACGGATGGTCCTGATCAACCTGGATGTTCATCTGTGCAAACTGCTTTTTCAGGCGACCACCGGCCACCGCATAGCCGAGGAACAGGGTTTGCGAGTTCTCATCATCAATAAAGAAACAGTGCGGGTCAGACTCCGCCTGCTTACGCCCTTGAGCCACCGCCACGCCGTAATCCTGTTCGTACTCCACCACGTTAACGCCGTGTTCACGCAGTTTGCGCTTCTTCCAGGCGCGAGCGTCGGCAGACATATGCACGCTGACGCTGAACCCCAGCTTGGCACTCATGATGCCAATCGACATCCCCAGGTTGCCAGTTGAACCCACTGCGATGCTGTACTGGCTGAAGAACTGGCGGAACTTGTCGCTAAACAGGATGCTGTAATCGTCGTCTACAGACAGCATGCCCGCCTCGATGGCCAGCTTTTCCGCATGAGTCAGCACTTCATAGATGCCGCCACGGGCCTTGATGGAGCCAGAAATCGGCAAATGGCTGTCCTTTTTCAACCACATCTTGCCCGCGATAGCCTGCTCATAACGCTGCTCCAACGCGCTCTGCATCGCCGGGATCGCCACCACTTCAGACTCGATAATGCCGTTCGTTTGCTGCGTTTCAGGGAATGCCAGGCACAGATACGGAGCAAAGCGTTGCAAGCGCGCTTCGGCTTCGGCGACATCATTTTGCGTCAGCCCGACGTAAGGTAACCCTTCCTCCAGCGTGGTCGTATTGGGGTTGAACCAGGTCACCGCTTCCAAATCCATCAGCCGTTGCACCAAAGGAAATTTCACTACCAGGTTTTCAATGTCTAACGTATTCATAATTAGTCTCTTTTGGTCTAAATGATATAAGAAAGCAGGAATGTGGTTCCTAGCGCAATCAGCGAAGCAATAAAGGTGGCCGAGGTATAATACTTAAACATCTCACTGAGCGTCGCGCCGCAGTATTGTTTAACCAGCCAGAACAGCGAGTCGGTGACGATGGTGCAACCGATGGCACCCGAGCCAATGGCCAACGCGATGATCTCCGGGCTGACGCCAGGGTAATGCGGCAATACGGGGGCAACAATAGCCGTTGCTCCCATCATCGCCACGGTGGCTGACCCTACCGCCGCATGCAGGCAGATAGCCACCAGCCAGGCCAGCAAGATCGGATGCATATCCATATTCGACAGGATCACGGCCAGCGTATCTGCCAGTCCACTGGCTTTTAATATGCTGTTGAATGCACCACCGGCCCCGATAATCAGCAGGATGTTGGCGATGGAAGAGAAGCCGTTTTCGGTTTTGGTCAGCAAGGTGCCCATGCCCATATTGCGGCGAATACCCAGCACGTAATAGGCCACGAAGGCGGCGATAAACATGGCGGTGATCGGGTTGCCGATAAACTCCAGGAAGGTATACAGCGCGCTGTCTTTGGCCATATAGAGTTCCGCTGCAGTTTTCACCAACATCAGAATGATCGGCAATAGCACGGTAAACAGCGTGGCACCCAACGAAGGCAAGTCCTGCTCGTTACGCACCTGCACGGAGGAAAACTCGGCGGGGACCGGTTTGAACGGCAGGCGCTTACCGACCAGCTTGAGGAACAGCGGCCCACCAATCAGCGAAGCGGCCAGCCCGACAATCAAACCATACACAATCACCGAGCCCACATCGGCACCCAACTTGTTGGTGACAAACAGCGCCGCCGGATGCGGAGGAACCACACAGTGCACGGCCATCAATGCGGTACACAGCGGGATCGCCAGCTTCAGCAAGGAGGTATTGGTTTTTTTGGCAATCGAGAACGCCAGCGGGATCAGCAACACCACGCCCACTTCAACAAACAGCGTAATGCCGCAGACCAGCCCCACCAGCACCATAATCACGTCAGCCGATAGCCAACGGCACTTTTGCAAGGTGATGCCTATGCGTTCTGCCGCCCCGGACACTTCCATCATGTTGCCCAGAATGGTACCTAAACCAATCACCGCCGCCAGGAAGCCCAAGGTCCCGCCGATGCCGCCTTCAATGGCATTGACCATTTCCAGCGGGTTCATGCCCATCAGGGCTCCCACATAAAAACTGGCCAGCAACAACGCCAGGAACGGGTGGATCTTGAATTTTACGATAGTGAGAATAATGATAATGATGCTGCTTAATAACGTAGCGACTACCCAGATCTGCGAGTCCATGTTCAGCGTCCTTCCAGGATAAATTTCACTCCTATTGGAAACTAACGCCCCAGCGCTGACAAACGATCAAAATGCCTCTTCACATGAACCAGATTCAATCAATCAGGTGATTTAGGTCAACATTTGGCACTATTCCTGCCTTTGAATCACATTGCTTCATCTTTAAGCCCGGATTTCGATATACTCCTTGATGATTTATAACCGGCGCAGCATGCGGCGCCCCTACTGATTAACAGGTGATGACCGTGTACGACGAAAAGCACCAGCTCGCCCGCAACAGGCACCTGAATGGCTATCAGCTAGCCAAGCTGCATACGTTTGAGATTGCCGCGCGGCAAGGTTCGTTCGTGCTGGCCGCCGAAGAGTTGGCGATCACCCCCAGCGCCGTCAGCCATCGGATCAACAACCTGGAAGCCGAGTTGGGTTTTAAGCTATTTCAGCGCTTTCACCGCCGGATCGAACTGACCCCCGAGGGCGAGCGGCTATTCTGGGTATTGAAATCGTCACTCAGCTATCTCAATCAGGAGATACTGGAGATTAAAAGCCAGGAGCTGTCTGGCACTCTGACTATCTACTCCCGCCCGTCGATTGCCCAATGTTGGCTGGTGCCCAAGCTGGCGGACTTTGATCGCCAATATCCGGCCATCAGTCTGAATATTCTCACCGGCAACGAAATGGTGAACTTCCACGGGGCGGGGATCGATCTGGCGATCTATTTTGATGACAAAACGCCGGAGAAACTCGATTGCCAGCATTTGATGGATGAGTCGATCGTGCCCGTATGCAGCCCGGAGTACGCCGAGCGCCATGAGCTAGTGGGTAACCCCGCCAACCTGCGGCGCTGCACGTTATTGCACGATCGCCAGGCATGGAGTTACGACTCGGACATCGGGGAGTGGAATACCTGGGCCAAACACTTTGATCTGGAATTTGCCGAAGGGCAGCGCGGTATGGGGTTTGATCGTTCGGATCTGGCGGTGATCGCGGCCATGAACCACGTGGGAATTGCCATGGGCCGCAAGAAGTTGGTGAGTAAGCGCCTGGAGAATAACGAACTTATCGCGCCCTTCCCCGGCATGGAAATGCAATGCGCACAGCGCTACTACATTTCCACGCTTTCGGACCGGCAATGGCCTAAAATCAACGCCTTTATCCAGTGGTTAAAGGCCATGGCCGACGAGTCTTAATTAGCCGCCTGCTGGCGCGCCCATGCCAGCGTCTGCACTGCCAGTTTATCGCTGGCCAGGCCAAAGGCCTGCACGACGTTGTCCATCGATGTGCCGTGGATCGGCTCGCGCACCGCAAAACTACGGCTGGCCATCACTCGGCGATCGGAGGTGCGAACCAGGCGAGCATCAAAGCGGATCACCACTTCGCCCCGATCTCCGTTATAGACCCCTTGGAAGGACGACAAATCGCCGCCTAGCTCAAGATCTGCCTGTAAATTGTCATCGTCGCTGCTCACCGAGCGGAAATGGCCGTTAGTGCGGAACTCCTGGATCAGGCGATTACGCAACAACAGCGGGGCCGGATCGCTCCAGCGTGAACCGCTAAAAGAGGTGATCTCCGCACCCTGAGGCTGCACAGCAATGCGCGTACCGTTCAAAAACTGGCTGGTATTGGGCTGCACGATACGTACCGAGCGTTCAGACGCCTGGCCCCCTGCCACGGCCACTGGCTGGGCTGGCAGCAAATACACCTGCTGTATCGGGCTTTCCGGCAAAATGGTGCAGGCGGCCAGCGGCATCACGGCAACCAGCACCAACAACCGTAGCATCTGGCGAAGTTTTAGCTTAATCATTTAGGGGTAAACTCCTTGGTACGTTCGCGGCCCCTGAGCAAGGCGGACGGGTTCTCTTCCAGGCGGCTCATGGCACCGCGTAAGGTCAATAAGGTTCTGCGTAATTCATCTACCGCCGGGCCAAGATCGTTGAATCCCTGGATGCCGCTATTCAGTGACTGCTGATTTTCACCAATCAGCTTGTTGAGCAGTGCAGTGGTTTTCTCAAGCGAAGCCATTGTATTAGCCGCATTGGCCACCAATTGCTTGCCCTGCCCGTCCAACAGCACGTTAGCATTGCGCACCAACCTATTGGTTTGAGCCAGCGTATCGTTGCTTTGCTTGGTCACCAGTGCCAACTGCTGCAGGATGGTGCGGATATCTTCACGTTGCCCGGCTACGGTAGAGGTAATCTGTTCCAGATTATCCAGCGTATTCACCAAACGCTGCTGATTGTCCGGCGTCATTAGCTGATTCAAACGCACCAGCACCTGGTTGACATTGCTCATCACATCTTCGCCATTGGCGAGCAACTGGGTCAACGGCGATGGCGTGGCGACAATCACCGGGATTGCCCCATCCTCTCCTGTCAGCATCGGGCTGGCTTCGCTCCCACCACTGAGCTGGATATTGGACGTACCGGTAATGCCAGCTATTGCCAGGCGAGCCTGGGTATCCTCACGGATTGGTGCAGAGGCCGCGACCCGAATGCGCGCCCAGACTTTGGTCGGTACGTTGGGATCCAATCGCAACTGAGTGACTTCGCCCACGCGGATCCCACTGTAATTGACCGTGCTGCCCTGTGACAGGCCGCTAACGGCTTCATTGAACACGATATCGTACTGCTTGAACTGGCGATCGGTGCCAGACTTGGTCAACCACAGGCTGAACAGCAGCACTGCGGTGAAAATAATCAGCGTAAATAAACCAATCAAGACATGATGCGCACGGGTTTCCATTTGTTATTGCCTCTCTGGGATATTCGTTACGGCCTGCTGTGCCGCCCGCCCACGCGGGCCGTGGAAATACTCTTGGATCCAGGCATCGTCAGTGGCGGCTACCACCTCCAGCGTATCCACCACCAGCACCTTCTTCTGCGAAAGTACCGCTACCCGGTCGCAGATTGTATAAAGCGTATCGAGATCGTGGGTGACCAGAAACACCGTTAACCCCAAGGCATCGCGCAACGTGCGGATCAGGCTGTCAAAAGCGGCGGCACCAATGGGATCCAGCCCGGCCGTTGGCTCATCAAGAAATACGATTTCCGGATCCAACGCCAGCGATCGAGCCAACGCGGCACGCTTGACCATGCCGCCAGAAAGCGAGGCCGGATACTTGTTGCCAGCACTGGCAGGGAGCCCCGCTAACGCCAACTTCACCTGTGCCAGCTGCTCGGCATCACGGCGCGGTAAGCCTGCGTATTCAATCAGCGGCAGCGCCACGTTTTCCGTCACCGTCAGCGAGCTGAACAATGCCCCTCTCTGAAACAGCACGCCAAATCGCCTTTCCAGTACGGAGCGGCGCGTACCCGAGAGCGCCATCAGATCCTCGCCAAAGACGTGGATCTGGCCAGCGGTTGGGCGACGCAGACCAACGATGCTGCGCAACAGCACGGATTTGCCGGTACCCGAACCACCGACCACGCCCAGGATTTCTCCTCGGCGCACGTCCAGATCGAGGTCCACATGCACGCATTGGGTGCCAAAACAGTTTCGCAATTTACGGATGCGGATAATGGCTTCCGGGGTCGTCTGGCTCACACGCCCATCTCCATGAAGAACAGTGCAGCGACCGCATCCAGCAGGATCACCACAAAGATTGAATGCACGACGCTGGCGGTGGTATGTGCCCCTACCGACTCGGCGCTACCGCTGACTTTAAACCCTTCCAGACAGCCGATAATGGCGATCAGGAACGCAAATACCGGCGCCTTGCTCATCCCCACCAGGAAGTTCTGAAAACCGCCACTACTCTGCGTGATGGTTAAAAACATGGTCGGTGAGATATCCAGCGTCAGGGCGCACACGACCATGCCACCAAAGATGCCGCTAATCATGCCTATGAAGGTCAGCATCGGCAACGCCAGGAGCAGCGCCAACACGCGCGGCAGCACCAGCAGTTCAACCGGGTTCAGCCCCATCGCCTGAATAGCGTCTATTTCCTCGTTGGCCTTCATCAGCCCGAGCTCTGCGGTAAAGGCGCTGGCGGTCCGGCCCGCCATCAAGATGGCCGTCAGCAGCACTGCGAACTCTCGCAGGAAGGAAAACACCACCAGTTGCACGGTAAAAATGCTGGCACCGAAGGTAGACAGGACGGTTGAGCCCAGGAAAGCGATGACTGCGCCCACCAGAAAGGTCAGCAGCATAATGATCGGCACCGCGTTCAGGCCGATTTGCTGAAGATTGGCCACCAGCGAGGTGATCCGCCAGCGCGTTGGGCGTAGCAGACTGGCAAACAGGGTTTGCAATGTCAGGCCGATAAACCCCAGCAGGGCTACCAGGTTGTGCCAGAAATTTTCCATCGACCGGCCGACGTTGGCTAGCAGTTCGATTGCCAGACCGGGCGGCTTTTCTGCCGGTGGTGGCTCAAATCCTTGCAAGGCACGGCCAACGGTTTCCAGCAGCACGCGGCGTTCCACAGGGAGCGTGGGGGCTAACTGTTTGAGATCGGATATCCGTTGGTCACCCAGCAGATTGACCAACAAGGTGGCACCCGCCGTATCCAGGCTGCCCAGTTGGCTGAGATCGAACACCACATCGCTTGGCAAGCGGACTTGCAGTTGCCCAACGGCGGGTTCCAACAGGCGATAATGTGCCAACACCCAATCCCCAGATGCCAAGATACGGGGAGGATGAAGCGTCTCGTCCAGGTTGAGAAAGGTGCTGAGTTGCGGTTCTGCCATCGATGACAGCCTCTGCTGGCGAAGAAATTTATACCCGTCGTCCTTCAAGCGACAGCTTGAAAGCGATTGGGCAAAGTCTATTTATAACATTAGCGTAGCGGCTTTAAGCAGATTTGCTATAGCACGGTAACATATCGTTATTCTTTAAGGTCGTTCAGGGCGCTGTGCCCCTGAAAAGACGCAGGGCCGGGAGATCCCCAGCCCTGCTTGACGCGAATTACTTCACTTCGCCCATTGCTTTCAGCTTTTTGGACAGATCGCGGCGTTCTTTCGACAGATCGGCATTTTTGATGATGTAATCATCAACGCGATCTTCATAGTCACCGCGCATGTTGGCGATGATGCCCTGAATGTCTTCAATGCTCATGCCCGGCTTGATGTACTCGCTCAGGTTGTCGAGCAGCAGCACACGCTTCTGGTTGTCACGAATTTTCTTTTCGTTGTCGACAATTTCACGCTGTAGCTTGTTTTTACGGCGGAACATACGCACAAACTCCAGAACGTCCTGGAAACTCGGCTTATTTGCATTATCCATCTTTATACCCTTGCTTTAGTAATACACAGATTCATTTGCTTACGGCCACAATGATACCAAGATACAGGGTTGTGGCCGTCAGACACAACTGTCATTGCCTTATCTTACCCACTTTAGCGCATTGACCCTATCCTGATGCGCCTGCTTCATGATCTGATCCACTATTCCTGAGTATTGGCCGTACAGACCTTGAGCAGATCGCCCAACTCCTCCAACTGCTGTGCCAGTTCCATACTCAGCCAGACATAGCCATAGATAGGTGCTTCGCTGAGTTGAGCGGCACTGGCCTCTTGCATTAATGTCTTCAGCTCTGCGGAAATATCGCTCAGTTCCCCGGCAATGACCTGCGCATGCAGAGGCTCGCCATCTCGCATAATATTCGCCAGCGATTCGATAGCGCGCTGCGTTAACAGTTGAGAGCTGCGCAAGGTTTTGGCATTGAGCATAATAAAGTGGGTTTCACGCGAGGCCCAGTAAGCATCGGCCAACAGCTCCAACGTGCAAACCAGATTGCGGCTCAGGGTCTGTACCGCTTCAAAGACCGGTTTGGCGATATGAGTCTCTTTGCTGGCGGGGGCGATCAGTGCGCGTAGCTTCACCACATCGCCCAGCAGGTTTTTGAGCCGAGGCTCCAACCGGGGCCGCTCAATCATGTTGGGTGAAAGGTAAGCGCCGTAGATCTTCCCTACCGTCTCCAAGCAATCCGCCATTTTCATTCGCCACAACACATAAGCTCGCTGCGGGTAGATGCTGGTAAATAACAGCGCCAGCAACGAACCAAAAATCACATCGCCACTGCGCCACAGTGCGATAGAGATATCGCCAGCCCCGGCACCGATGACCACCGCCAGCGTAATGCCCACCAACAACGCCATATAGGGTCGTTTGCCGAGCGTCAGATAGCCACAGGCAAACATCACCACCCCGCACCAAGCCAGCATCACCGGCAGTGAATACAGCTCCAGGTATAGCGCAATCAGGCCGGAGGCCGCACCAAACACCGTACCGGCAATACGCTCCAGCGCCCGTTGCAGCACGTTACCCCAAAAAGAGATCGGCCCCATCACGACGATCAGCGTGATCAGCGGCCAGGTACCTTCCGGCACCGCCAATAGCCGGATCAGCAGGAAGGTCAGGATAAAGGCCAACCCGATCCGTACCCCGTGGACGATACGGTAATTACGGTAGATCAGGTGTTCAAAAGAAGAGATTTTTCTATCCAGACGCACGCTTGTACCCGCCAACCCTGCTGTAAAACCCTTATTTTAGTGGAACAATGTGGCTGACGTACAACACAAGCTGTTGAAAGATGTTTCCTGGTTAGGAATAGGTTTAGGTTGGCGCTAAAGATTTTAGCGGCGGAGGATTTACCTTTTTGCTAAAGAATGAGACCATCGGCGCATGGAAACCAAAGAAATCAGGCGCAACAACCTGCGCGATCTGATGGCACGTTTCGCCCGGCAAGGCACCAACCAGAATGAGTTCGCCATCCTGGTGGGATCTTCTGCGCCAACGCTGAGCCAGATCACCGGTGAAAAATCCTCCCGCAACCTGGGCGACAACCTCGCCAGACGCATTGAGGCTAAACTCGGCTTGCCCAAAGGCTGGTTCGATGTATTCCATGAAAAGGCGCTGGAACAGCCGTTTGCCAACGTGGCAGCCGAATCGGATTTCCAACCGGCACGGCTCAAACCCGTGGTATGGGAAGATACCGAGCAGGACAAGGAAGAGTTTGTGGAGATCCCATTGCTGGATATCGATTTCTCCGCCGGTGACGGCTGCTACGAAATTGTCGATAGTGAAGAGTTCTCGCTGATCTTCCGCCGCTACTATCTGCACAAGATGGGGGTGCCGGTGAACGCGGCACGCATTATCCGCATTTCAGGTTCCAGCATGGAACCCCGGTTGCAGGATGGTGATGTGGTGGGTATCAATACCGTCGATACCCGTATCCGCGAAGGGAAAACCTATGCCATCCGCCACGGCAATCTGTTACGGGTCAAGATCCTGATTGAGCAGCCCGACGGTGGCGTGGTCATCCGCTCTCTGAATCGGGAAGAGTACCAAGATGAACGGCTCAGCTATCCACAGCGCAAAGACCAACTGGTAGTGCTGGGTCGGGTATTCTGGTCTTCCTCCTCCTGGTAGCGCTTGCCGATTATTTTGCCGAATTTGTACTGACGTTCCTTCTCTGGGCTAACATCGTAGGGGCGCTGCATGCTGCGCCCGTCTGGATAATCAATGGTCTAGGCAGGATCGGTACAGATCTGTTCCTCGCAATTGTCATTGCGTCAGAAAATCGGGCGCAGCATGCAGCGCCCCTACATACGAGCAGTTATCCGCTATTTAAAGTCCACCGCCATTTGCTGTGGTATCGACAACCCACGGGTCGATTGCACGCAGCGGCCAATATAATCGGTAAAGCGTGGCGGCTTCGGCATGCCCAGCTTGAGGATTTTTTCGTTGCTAAAGCGCACGTTCAGCATGGCAAAGGAGCCGTACAGACGCATCGCTTTCAACATCAGGCGCTCATTGCATGGCCCGAAGATATCCTTCAACTGTTTGCGCATTTGCAACAGGGCTTCGTAGCTGACCTGCGCATAGCGATCGCCCACCGGTGGCTCCTCTAGTGCGGCAGCGATGGCATAATCGATATCCGCAAAACTGACGCTGCTCTCCTCCCCCGCCGAGATATGGTAAACATCGTTATCCAAGCTCTCGCGGTTAAGCAGCATCACTAATGCATCAGCGCAATAATCCACCGGGATCACATCGATACTATCTTGCAGTGAACACATAAACTTACGCAGCATCAACGCCATACTGAACACCCAGAAAATACTGCTGGAGGGTTTGCAACCCAACTGCGTATGCCCCACCACGATCGAGGGCCGGGCGATCACCAGCGGCAGCTGCGGGCAGGTTTGCCGCATCAGTTGCTCGATGGTCGATTTGGAGCGGGTATATTCCACCAAGTGTTCGGCAGTTTCCTCAAACTCGGCGCTTTCTGCCACCAACGACCCCACCTGAGGTGCACAAGACATTGCCGTGCCCACATGCAGAAAACGTTTTAATCCAACCACCTGAGCCATTCGCTGCGCAAATGCCAGCGTGCCTTCAACGTTAACCTTCCAAATAAGTGGGTTATTACCAAATGACGCCACCGCGGCACAGTTAACGACATGAGTTACCTGGTTAATACGGGCATCAGACAAAAAGTATTCCGGTTCGCTTAAGTCACCCAGTAAAATATTCTCCACAGTGAGCTTACTCAGAATGTTTTTATCTATATTGAACTTTTCCATATTAGTGAAAATACGGTTCAAGCCCTGTTCCTCGGTTTCCGCTCGCACCAATAATAGGTAGTTAACTTTTTGATTTTCCGTCAGTAACTTTTCAAGTACCGCACCACCGAGAAAGCCAGTCGCCCCAGTCAACAGTAACGTTTTCATCTTACACACCTACATTTGTATTGAATGAGGTGGAGTGTATGCCTATATTTATAAACCAGAAGTAAATAGAAATTAACTGATTACGTAACGACTCTTCTTAATATTATCTTAAGGAATATCCTGAAACACTCACAGACAATGAGTAACAGCTCAGCGCCTCTTTTATTCCGTTTGTTTAATTAACATTTATGTTATCTCTGATTTAATTAATGGGATTAATCCCATGCGGTTTTTAGGAGTTAACATGAGCTACAACCAAAAGGTCTGGCTGGCTGTATTAACCGTTTGCACACTATTCTGGCTGGCTCTGATTAGCGGTCTGTATACCTATGCTAAATCTCTGGATCATCAGCACGATCATGGTCAGCAAGAACAAGCGATGAGCATCAAGCCAGTAAAGCACCACCCCACTCTGGCACAGGCGCTGTGAAAGTTCTGCCCTGAATGAGGTAGCGACAAATTCTCTTTAGCCACATATTATGCGCTATCGAATAGGGAGAAAGACATGCCACGACCACTGGATGGCCTACCCCAGCAAGAACGTGAAAAGATCCAAACCGATTTGCTGGCACTCAGAATTATTTATAGCGAACGCTACGGCTACGCCGCCGAGTGGGAAAGCGCCGAAACGCACATCCCCACGCATCTACGCGGCTACTTTCAGCAACGGCTGAACTTCTATCGTACTGCGCAGCGCCACTCAATTTAACGTTAAGCATTAACCAATACTTGGCATCGGTGATCGCGCCGTTACAATAGGGCTATTCCCTACGCCAACAAGAGATGCGACTTTGAGCAGCAAGGCACCGGCCACATTCTACATCCACGACTACGAAACCTTCGGCAAAAGCCCGTCAATGGACCGCCCGGCGCAGTTTGCCGGGGTGCGTACCGATATGGATTTCATCATTATCGAAGAACCGCAGGTGTTTTACTGTGCGCCAGCCGATGACTATCTGCCCGACCCCGAAGCGGTGATGATCACCGGCATCACGCCACAAGAGGCGCTGGCCAAAGGCGTTAACGAGGCCGAGTTTGCCCGCCGTATTCATGAAGCGTTCAGCGTCCCTGGCACCTGCATTCTGGGTTACAACAATATCCGCTTTGACGATGAAGTCAGCCGCAACATCTTTTACCGCAGCTTCTACGACCCTTATGCCTACAGCTGGCAAAACGGCAATTCCCGCTGGGATCTGCTGGATGTGATGCGGGCCTGCTACGCCCTGCGCCCGGAAGGCATCATCTGGCCAGAAAATGAAGATGGCTTCCCCAGTTTCCGTCTGGAACATCTGACGCGTGCCAACGGCGTTGAACACGAACATGCTCACGATGCGATGTCCGATGTGCATGCCACCATTGCCATGGCCAAGCTGGTCAAACAGGCGCAGCCAAGGCTGTTTGACTACCTGTTGCAGCACCGTAACAAGCACAAACTCAATGCGCTGATCGACGTCGCGGAAATGACGCCGTTAATGCACGTTTCCGGCATGTTTGGCGCGGCACGGGGTAACACCAGTTGGGTTTCACCGCTGGCCTGGCACCCAGACAATAAAAATGCGGTGATTATGTGCGATCTGGCAGGGGATATTAGCCCGTTGCTGGAACTGAATGCCGACGAGCTGCGTGAACGCCTCTACACCCGCCGCGATCAATTGGCAGCCGATCAGGCCCCGGTGCCGATCAAACTGGTGCATATCAATAAATGCCCAGTGCTGGCTCCTGCCAAGACGCTGCTGCCAGAAAACGCAGACAGGCTAGGCATCGATCGTCAGGCGTGTCTGGAGAATCTGAAGGTGCTGCGCCAGCACCCGGAGATCCGTGAAAAAGTGGTAGCCATATTTGCCGAAGCCGCTCCTTTCACCCCGAACGATGATGTGGATGCCAAACTGTACGACGGTTTCTTCAGCGACGCCGACAAAGCGGCGATGAGGATCATTCAGCAAACCAAACCGCAGAATCTACCCGCGCTGGATTTGACCTTCAGCGATGGCCGGATGAAAGAGCTGCTATTCCGCTTCCGGGCCCGTAACTACCCCAATACGCTGGACGACGCAGAGCAGCGCCGCTGGTTGCAGCACCGCCAGGAGGTGCTGAGTGCCGAGCGGGTGCAAAGTTATATCTTGCAGCTGGAATCGCTGTACAACCTGCACGAAGGGGATAAAGAGAAGATGGCGTTGCTGAAGGCGCTGTTTGACTACGGTAAACAGTTGGTGGGGTAACCCTCACCCTAACCCTCTCCCAAAGGGAGAGGGGACTGAACGTGCTACATACTTAACTACAGTATTCGTCCTCTACATCAGCCCGTTTCAGATCAATTCTGAGGTACGCCACTCATCCTCTGCATCAACCTGGTTACAGATTAACTTCCGCACCTGACCACAACGCCATACCAGCTCCCTCTCCCTGTGGGCTGAGGAATCCCCAGAAAAATTGAGACGAGAAATAGGCTGTTTTTTACCCAAAACAGGACTAAAAAATAGCCTCAAGCAGACGAGAAGAAGTGGTTCGTCATTCTCTCACTGCCAATTTACGAACAAAATGGAACGGATTGATCGTAAAACACTCGCTCTAATTCTCTGAAACCACTAAGAAAAAATTAGTGGGGATTCCTCAGCCCTGTGGGAGAGGGTTGGGGTGAGGGGAGCCGCAAGTACCTCAGCCACCTTCTCACTGAACGGCATTACATTTCTTCAAGCAAACAAAAAGGGTTCCAACATGTGGAACCCTTTTTGCTATCGCGAGGCAGGCGAGTGGATTAAGCCACGTCTTCGCTTGCCTGTGGCACCGGCAGGCTGAAGCTGCGGGTGACAAACGTCAGATACAGCAGACCAATCGCCGCCCAGACCAGGCCCAGCGTCATCGAGCTGACTTCCAGGTTGACCCACAATGCACCGACGGTTAACGCCCCCATCACCGGCAGGATCAGGTAGTTGAAGGTGTCTTTCAGCGTACGATTGCGTTTCTCGCGAATGTAGAACTGCGAGATCACCGACAGGTTAACGAAGGTAAACGCGATCAGAGCGCCAAAGTTGATCAGTGCCGTAGCCGTGACCAGATCGAACGAAACGGCAGACAGCGCAATCGCGCCAACCAGCAGTACGTTCAGCGCCGGAGTACGCCATTTTGGATGCACATAACCGAAGAAACGCTCCGGGAATACGCCATCACGGCCCATGACGTACATCAGACGGGAAACACCCGCGTGAGATGCCATACCGGAAGCCAGTACGGTTACGCACGAGAACACCAGGATCACCGACTGGAAGAACTTGCCAGCCACATACAGCATGATTTCCGGCTGTGATGCGTCAGGATCTTTGAAGCGCGAGATATCTGGGAAGTACAGCTGCACGAAGTACGACACCACGATAAAGATCACGCCGCCGATCAAGGCCGTCAGGAAGATGGCTTTCGGGATCACGTTTTCTGCATCTTTGGTTTCTTCGGATAACGAGCTGATGCCGTCAAAGCCGAGGAACGAGAAGCACAGAATGGTCGCACCGGTGATCATCGGCACTACGTGCGCATTGTCAGACCAGAACGGACGGCTGCTCACCAGCGTACCTGCACCTTCACCGTGGGAGATACCGTTAATCACCAGGCCCAGGAACACGATCATGATTGCCACCTGGACCACCACGATAATGGAGTTCAGGTTGGCTACCAGCTTGATGCCACGCAGGTTGAACGCCGTCATCAAGGCAACCAGGGCCGCAACGAAGATCCACGAAGGTACACCCGGGAAAATGGCTTCCAGGTAAATTTTTGCCAACAGGATGTTGATCATCGGCATGAACAGGTAGTCCAGCAGTGATGACCAACCCACCATAAAGCCGACGTGCGGGCTGATGGCTTTCTGGGCATAGGTATAGGCAGAACCGGCTGAAGGGAATTTCTTCACCAGTTTGCCGTAGCTCAGGGCGGTAAACAGGATCGCCAGCAGAGCAAAGGCGTACGCGGTCGCGACGTGACCGTCGGTCAGGCCGGAGACGATGCCGAAGGTGTCAAAGATGGTCATGGGCTGCAAATAGGCCAGACCCATCATGACGACCGGGACTAAAGTCAGTGTTTTACGCAGTTGGGCGCGCTGGCCGGCAGCTGGTGCGGCGGTGATGATGTTATCGGACATCGCGTAGCCCCCCCTTACCTTCAGTCTTGCGGATAATAGACACGCCAAGACTCAAGGTTGCGGGGAAACTTCGCAACGTGCGACTAAATTCTAAAAGGGGGATGAGGGAAGCTGGATAACTAGGCACAAAAGCCTGTGTTGCTCCATAATCGCTGCGACCGCAACGGAAACCGGCGGGCACCGGTGCCAAGGTGAAAAATTGCCCCATCTTTCTTATCCTCATGAGTCACGACCATAAAGTTTTGGTTGATCGCGACGAACCTATTTATCTATCCGGCTCGATGTCCGGCCTCGCTTGATGTATGAAACGCACGTTGGTAAAACATAATGCAAAAAAAAATAACCGACGCGTTAAAACGTCGGCTATCTGCATTTCGCGTATTTTGCCATAAGATCACAGAAAGACAAGATCCTGAAACCTTCTAATACAAATTCTTTTGCTTAATATCAGGAAAAAGGCCCTTCATTGCCATCAGGGTACCTGATATCAGGCATTTTTCAGCATCCAGTCGATCTCGGTTTCCGTCACCAACCGTTCAAACTGCATCAGTTCACCCATTTTGCAGGCGTGATAAACCTGTGAAAAGCGTTCGCCGAGGTAGTGCGTCAGTTCGTGCTGATGCTCGAATTCGTACAGGGCATCACTTTGGCGGATCGGGAACGGTAGCCCCTCCTGTTCCAAACCGTTGCCGGTCACTGGCTCAGGCAGCGGTAATTCGGTGTCTAGCCCGTACAACATCCCCGCCAGGATCGTCGCCACCACCAGATAGGGGTTGGCATCGGCACCGGCAACGCGGTACTCCACGCGGTGGTTCTGCGCATCGCCACAGGGAATACGCAACGCCACGGTACGGTTGTTATGCCCCCAGGATGCCTGGACCGGCACATACATCCCCGGCTGGAAACGGCGGAACGCATTGACGTTAGGCGCCAGCACCGCCATCGATGCAGGCATCAAGGCGATCATCCCGGCTAATGTCCGCTTAAGCAGTGCCGAATCTTCGCCATCCGTTTCGGCAAACAGGTTTTTCCCCGCGCTGTCTACCACGCTGAGATGGACGTGCATGCCACTCCCCGCGTATTCCTCATAAGGTTTCGCCATAAAAGTGGCATGCATATGGTGATGTTCGGCCACCTGACGCACCAAGCGCTTCAGCGCCAGCGCATGATCGCAGGCTTGCAGCACGTTGTCGGTGTGATTCAGGTTCACCTCGAACTGGCCGGGGGAGGCTTCCGCCACCGCGCCATCCGCCGGTAGCCCCTGCATCTGTGCCAGCGTGTCGATGTCGTTGAGCACCCCAGCAAAATGGTTGAGGTTATCCAGCGAATAGACCTGGCTCTGTACGTTGCGCTCCTGAGTACCCGGTGCGCACGGCGGCTGCAGATAACCTGCTGAGTCTCGCTGTCGATCGATGAGATAAAACTCCAACTCTACCGCTACCACCGGGAATAGTCCGCGCTGGCGCAACGCCTGCCATATTCGGTTCAGTACATTGCGGGGTTCAACGTCAAAGGGAGTACCATCTTCATCCAGCATGGTCAGTAGCACCTGACCGATATGTTCCGGATCCGCCGCCGACGGCGTCAGCGTACCGGGCACGGGCATGCAGATCCGATCCGGCTCGCCCAGTTCCTGGCCCAATCCGGCCTCTTCGACCACGTTGCCCAAAATGTCCATAGCGAACACCGAGGCAGGGAAATAGCAGCCTTTTTCAACTTTTTTCAACCCGGAGACGGGAATGCGTTTACCGCGGAAGGAACCATTGAGATCGGTGAGAAGGATATCGATATACTGCGTGGCAGGATGGCGTTCCAAATAGTGAGCAACCTCACTTTGGAACGCGCTACTTCGCCTTTCTTCATTATGCTGTGCAAAATCTTCTACTACTGCGCTATTGGTTTGCATACATCACCTGCCGTTGTGCTCTAGGGAATGCCTTCGCATCCGCTTGCCGATTGACTTAACACATGGTTTGATTTCTCTATAGAGTGCGCCACAGGCTGGCGCTCAAAATAACACCCATAACATGAAACATAGCTTTAACATAAATGGTTTGCAAATGTTACAATGGCGTTTGATTATTCGCCATGGACTGCTAAATTGATAAAATATTGACCGAAAAGGCGTTGTTTGCGCTTTGTTGGTACAGAATTTCTTCCGCCAGACCAGGGGGAAACATGGGCAATATATTTTACAACGGCCGCCCAACTACCGATATCATGTGGTTTCGATATCACTCAGACAGGTACCCGGCTCCGGGTGTGATCCCAACCTGTCGCTCCTACCAGAAGGAACTACCGCTATGAGCGAAGTCAGCTTGGCACCAGGCAAGCGCCTGTCGCAGATCCGTCAGCACTTGGGTTTGTCACAGCGTAGGGTCGCCGAACTGTCCGGATTAACCCACAGCGCCATCAGCACCATTGAGCAGGACAAAGTCAGCCCTGCCATCAGTACGCTGCAGAAACTGCTGAAGGTCTATGGGTTATCGCTGTCTGAATTTTTTGCTGAACCTGCACGGCCAGATGAACCCAAAGTGGTGATCGAGCCGGACGATCTGATTGAGATCGGCAGCCAAGGCGTTTCGATGAAGCTAGTGCATAACGGCAGCCCTACCCGCAGCCTGGCCATGATGCTGGAGACCTATCAACCGGGCACCACCACCGGTGAAAAGATCAAGCATCAGGGCGAAGAGATCGGCACGCTGCTCGAAGGGGAGATCATGCTGACGGTCAACGGCCAGACCTATCTGCTGACCGCTGGCCAGAGCTATGCCATCAACACCGGTATGCCCCACAGCTTCAGCAATACCTCAACGCGCGTTTGCAAGATCGTCAGCGCGCACACCCCAACCACCTTCTGACAAGATCCGCCGGAGGAGTGATGATGGAACATGTTGCCAGCTATTATGCCGCCAGCGCCAACCCCCACGCTCCTTATCCCCAGTTGAACGAGGCTATCCGCTGCGATGTCTGCATCGTCGGTGGCGGTTTTAGCGGCCTCTCCAGCGCCCTGCACCTGACCGAGGCTGGTTACGACGTGGTGGTGCTGGAAGCCGCCCGCATCGGTTGGGGAGCCAGTGGGCGCAACGGTGGGCAGGTGGTGAACTCCTACAGCCGCGATATCGATGTGATTGAGGCTCGCTACGGCCAGCAGACCGCGGCAATGCTCGGCAGCATGATGTTTGAAGGTGCGGAGATCATTCGCCAGCGGATCGATCGCTACGCCATCGCCTGTGACTATCGCCCCGGCGCGGTGGCCGCCGCTCTCACCTCACGTCAATTCAACGAATTAACACAAAAGATGAACCACTGGCAGCGTTATGGCCACCAGCAACTGGAACTGCTGGACGGGGAAGCCATGCGCCGCACCGTGGCCAGCGAACGCTATGTCGGCGGGCTGCTGGATCGCCAAGGTGGCCATTTGCATCCGTTAAATCTGGCGCTGGGTGAAGCCGAAGCGGTACGCCGCCACGGCGGGCGGCTGTTTGAACAATCGGCGGTCACCCACATCGATTATGGCCAACCTAACAAGCTACACACAGCGCTGGGTTCCGTCAGCGCCAGTTTGGTGATCCTGGCAGGCAATGCCTATCTGGGGGAGAAGCTAGAACCGCGCCTCAGCCGCTTGAGCATGCCCTGCGGCTCGCAAATCATCACCACCGAGCCTTTATCTGCGGATATGGCCCTTTCCCTGCTGCCGGATAATTACTGCGTTGAAGACTGCAACTACCTGCTGGATTACTTCCGCCTGACGGCAGACAACCGTTTGTTATACGGCGGAGGCGTGGTTTATGGCGCACAGGATCCGGCGGATATCGACGCCAGGATCCTGCCCTTGATGCTCAAAACCTTCCCGCAGTTGAAGAAGGTGCGCATCGATTACCGCTGGACCGGCAATTTCCTGCTGACCCTGTCACGCATGCCGCAGTTTGGTCGCCTGGAAAATAACGTTTACTACCTGCAAGGCGACAGCGGCCACGGCGTGACCTTGACACATCTGGCAGGCAAACTGATTGCCGAAGTGCTGCGCGGCGACGCGGAACGCTTTGATGCTTTCGCCCAACTCCCTCATTTGCCGTTCTTCGGTGGCCGCCATTTACAGGTGCCATTTACCGCCCTAGGGGCCGCCTACTACGCCCTGCGCGATCGCTTAGGGTTCTGACCCCGCTTTTTATCTACGTTATGCCATTTTGCATGTTGCAAAAATGGCAATTCATGTTACAAAAGAGTTTCTTTAGCCATCTATACATCCAAATGAATTTCACGTTGCCGCCACCACGCCGCGATTTGAAACACGAGGGGCGCAACGTCTTCAGCCAAACTATGCCGACCAATACCGCTTCACGCCTGGAGATGCGCAATATCTCCATCGCCTTTGCCGGGTTCAACGCACTGCAAAACGTCGACTTTACGCTGCAAGGCGGTTCGACTCATGCGCTGGTGGGGGCCAACGGCGCGGGCAAATCCACGCTAATGGGCATTCTCTCCGGCGCGCATAACCATTATCAGGGTGAAATTTTTATCGACGGCCAAAAGGTCGATATTCATTCGCCGCTGCAGGCGCGCCAGCACGGGATCCAGGTGGTACAGCAGGAGGTGGATGTGGCGCTGATCCCCACGCTGTCGGTCGCGGAAAACATCATGCTGGATTGGCTCAATCAGCCGGGCCATCTGCTGAACTGGCGGCAGTTACATCGCCAGGCCGCCGCGCTGTTGCGGCAGCTTGGGCTGAATATCAACCCACGCCAACGCCTGGAAGCTTGTACGTTGGCGGAGAAACAGCAGGTGCTGCTGGCTCGGGCACTATCCCACCGCTGCCGTTTTCTGGTGCTTGATGAGCCGACGGCCCCGCTAGACAGCAATGAGAGCGAACGCCTGTTCCACATCGTGCGCCGCCTGCGCGCCGAAGGTATCGGCATCGTGTTTATTTCCCACCGTATCCACGAATTGAAAACCGTCTGCGACCATTTGACGGTACTGCGCGACGGTCGTCATGCCGGTGAAGGCAGCATGCAGGGCCTGAGCGGTGAGCAGATCGTCGAAAAAATGCTGGGCCATTCGCTGGACGATATCTTTCCGGCCCCCCGCCCACCGCACGGCTCGCGCCCGTTGCTGCGAGTAGAAGGGCTGCACGATCGCCATAAACTGCGTGACGTCTCTTTAACCCTGCATCAAGGGGAGATCCTAGGCATTGCCGGGCTGGCGGGCGCAGGTAAGACCGAGCTTTGCAAAGCGTTATTCGGCGCAACCCCCAGCAAATTGGCGCAGGGAGAGCTGCGCGGCAAACCTTGGGCACCGCATTCACCGCATCTCTCGGTAGAACAAGGCCTGGCGCTGGTGCCGGAAGAGCGACGCAAGGAAGGCATTTTTATCCACGAAGCCATCCCGATGAACCTGAGCGTCAGCGCCGATGACAGCTTCTCCCGCTGGAGCCTGTTCAGCCGCCGTCAGGAACTGCGCTGGGCGATTGAGATCATGCAACGGCTTGGCGTACGGGCCTCCGGCCCACAGCAAAAGCTGGCCCGCCTGTCTGGCGGCAATCAGCAAAAAGTGGCGATCGGCAAATGGTTACGTGGCAACGCCGAGGTGCTGATCTTTGACGAACCCACTAAAGGCGTAGATATCAAGGCCAAGCAGGATCTGTTCCGGCTGATCGACGGTTTGGCACGTGACGGCAAAGGCATTATCTATGCTTCCGGCGAGTTTTCCGAGCTGGTGGGCCTGTGCGATCGCATCTGCGTGTTATGGGATGGCCGCGTAGTGGCGGAGCTCAACGCCGCCGATATTGATGAAGAAACCCTGTTACTGTATTCCACCGGAGGAACTCCTGCGTGAGTAAAGAATTATCCCTGAAAAGCGTTCTGCCTTGGCGCCACCAGCTGTTCGAGTTTTTGTATAAATGGGGGATGTTGCTCACCGTTGTCGCCTTGATCGCGCTGTTTGGCCTGGCTTCCGACAATTTCCTCGATGCCAATAACATCATCAACATTCTGCGTTCGATCGCTATCGTGACGGTGATTGCCATTGGCGTGTCGATCTCACTTTCGGTGGGCGGCTTCGATCTCTCCGTCGGCTCAACGGCGTCGTTGGCTAATGCGTTGGTGATCTCGCTGTTTGCCTGGTACGGCTTTGGCACCACCGGTGCCATCGTGCTGACGCTACTGCTGTGTACGCTGGTCGGCCTGTTCAATGCCTTTTTGATCGTGGTGCTGAAGATCCCCGATATGCTCGCCACGCTCGCCAGCCTGTTCGTTATCCAGGGCGTGGCCATGACCTACAGCTACGGCGGCTCCATCACCCAGAATATGGTGCTGCCGAACGGGGATATGGCCGAAGGCGTGATCCCAGAGGTCTTTTCCACGCTGGGCCAGGTACCGGTGATCGTGCTGATTATGCTGGCAGTGACGGTGATCATGCAGCTTTTCCTGTCGCTGACCAAGCATGGCCGCCGGATGTATGCCATCGGCGGTAACCCGGTGGCCGCCCGGCTTTCCGGTATTCGCACCGTACGTTACAGGGTTACCGCATATGTGCTTTCCTCCCTGCTGGCGGGCCTTGGCGGTATTTTGCTGGCGTCACGTATCGGTTCCTCACAGGTTAACGCCGGTGGCGGTTACCTGATGGATGCGGTGGCGGCGGCCTATATCGGCTTCTCCCTGGCTGGCTCAGGCAAACCCAATGCGCTGGGTACTCTGGTTGGCGCGATTATCCTGGGCGTATTGCAAAACGGCCTGGTGATGCTCTCTGTGCCCTACTACGCCATGGATATCATCAAAGGACTGGTGCTGGCATTGGCACTGGCAATCACTTACATCCAGAAACGCTGACCCACCCGGCGCACCACTGCGCTGCGCCGGGCTATACCCCTCCTTTTCCTCTGGTTTCAATACATTACTGATCAAATATACAAATGATACGAGTTATCATTTGCATTTACATTTCTGTCAATTTCCTTACAATGGCCTGACGTTTTCCTCACGCAACGGGAATTCTCGCGGCAGCGTGAAAACATATTCTTTTAAATCAAACAACTAACAGGAAAACCTGTTGACCTCGGGACGGGAATATTTAACCCAATGGAAAAGCCAAGCTATAACACTTTAACCGCGTTAATCCTCGCATCACTCGCCAGCGGCAGCACTCTGGCACAAACTGAAGATACCATGGTGGTCACCGCCTCCGGTTTCCAGCAAAGAATTCAAGATTCGCCGGCTACCATATCGGTGATCCCTCGCCAACAGTTGGAAACCCGCGCCTACCGCGACGTCACCGATGCGTTGAAAGACGTTCCGGGCGTGGTGGTAACCGGCGGTGCCAGCAGCAGCGATATCAGCATTCGTGGTATGTCCTCCAAGTACACGCTGATCCTGATCGACGGTAAACGCGTCGATACGCGTGGTACCCGCCCTAACAGCGATAACGCCGGTATCGAGCAAGGTTGGTTGCCGCCATTGCAGGCTATTGAACGCATTGAAGTGGTACGCGGGCCAATGTCTTCACTCTATGGCTCCGACGCCATGGGCGGGGTGATCAACATCATCACGCGCAAAACCTCGACCACTAAAGACTGGGTTGGCTCCCTGCAAGGCGATGCCACCATTCAGGAAGACCGGGATTCCGGTGATATCTACCAGACCAACGCCTACGCCTCTGGCCCGCTGATCGATGGGCTGCTTGGCCTACGGGTGAATGGTCTGTTCTCCCATCGTGGGGAAGATCACTTCACCAATGGCTTTAACGAACAGCGTATGCGCAGCGGCACGGCGGTATTCAGCCTGACGCCGGATGAAAAGAACGACTTTGATTTCGAAATTGGCCGTTCGCTACAGGATCGCAACAGCACGCCAGGTAAGTCCGTAGCATTAGAAAACTGCCGCAAAGGCGTCTGTAAACCGAACTCCTCCAGCGACAATCTGTATACCCGTAATAACTACTCGATCACCCATAACGGCTATTACGACTTTGGTAACAGCACCAGCTACGTTCAGCGGGAAGAGACCAATAACCCTGGGCGTAACATGAAGATGTACAACACCATCTTCAATACCCAGACCCAGTTTGACCTTGGCTCACACATGCTTAACCTTGGCGGGCAATACCGCTACGAGAAATTGCAGGACGGTGGCAACCAACTTGAGGCCGCCGACGGTCTGGACCAGTTGACCCGCTGGAGCTGGGCGCTGTTCGCCGAAGACGAATGGGCACTGACCAACGATTTCAGCCTGACCACCGGGATCCGTATGGATCAGGATCAGAACTACGGCAGCCACTGGACACCACGCATGTACGGCGTGTGGCACCTGACCGAACAGTGGACCGTGAAAGGTGGGGTTTCTGCGGGCTACCGTTCACCAGACCTGCGTCAATCCTCTGCCAACTGGGGCCAGATCACCGGCGGTGGCGTGAGCAACGGTATCATCGTGGGTAACCCGGATCTGAAGCCAGAGAAAAGCATCAGTGAAGAGGTCGGCATCCTGTGGGATAACCAAGAGGGACTGAACGCTGGCATCACCCTGTACAACACCGATTTCAAAGACAAAATCACCGAAGTTCGCCGCTGTAACAGTTCAGAGGATCCGGCCTGCACCATCGGTGACACCACTTATGATTTCGTCAGTGACCGCGTCAACGTGGATAAAGCCAATATGCGCGGTATCGAAGTGACCGCCGGT
The DNA here is from genome assembly GCF_047530105.1 of Serratia sp. T13T92. Taxonomy (NCBI): domain Bacteria; kingdom Pseudomonadati; phylum Pseudomonadota; class Gammaproteobacteria; order Enterobacterales; family Yersiniaceae; genus Serratia; species Serratia sp. T13T92. The sequence continues at coordinate 66,310 of NZ_JBLJAK010000026.1, forward strand.
TGGCAAATCACCGAAGACTGGAAGCTGAGCACCAACTACACCTTTACCGAGTCTGAACAGAAGAGCGGTGAGTTCCAGGGCAAGGCGCTGAACCAGATGCCGAAGCACATGATCAATGGCGTGCTGGATTGGCAAGCCACTGAGGATCTCGGCCTGTGGTCACGGGTTAACTTCCGCAGCGAAACCTCGGAATACCTGAGCCGTACCTCAATGGCGGTCAGCACACCATCCTATACCTTTGTTGATGCCGGGGTGAGTTACCAGGCGCTTAAAAACCTGCAGCTTAGCGGCGGGGTTTACAACATTCTGGATAAAACCGTGGATTACGAACACTTCAACACCACGCTGGATGGCCGTCGTTATACCGTGGGCATGACTTACAACTTCTGATTCTGACCCCCTCACCCTAACCCTTATGTCTTGATCTTCTCCGCCTTAGCGGAGAAGATCCCCGACTGATCATCGGGAGATAGCCGGTGAGCTCCCCCTAACCCTAGTGCCTATGAGCCCGTGGGAGAGATTGT